>JAZLKY010000203.1:0-6869 GCA_045597885.1 Acutalibacteraceae bacterium
CCGCTCCGCCCCCGCCAGTGCCGCAAAGACGGTGGTCATCTGCATGGATAACTGATTGATGGGCATGGAAAAATGGCGGGAATAGGATGCAAAGACCGTCAGCGCACCGGGGGTGAGTTTACCGAAGCACATCAGCACACCGCCGATCCCCACGGTGATACCGTAGCTGACCTGACTGGTGTTGCCCATGATCGGCCCCATCACACCGCCCCAGAACTGGGCTTTGAATTGTTTGTCCCGCAGTTCGTCATTCAGCATCCCGAATTCTTCCACGCATTCGTCTTCGTGGTTAAAGATCTTGACCACCTTCTGCCCGGTGACCGTTTCTTCCATATAGCCGTTCACGGCACCCAGTGCCGCCTGCTGTCCTTTGTAATATTTCCGGCTCTTGCCGGCGATCGCCATGCCGCCCTTGGCAAAGATCGGCACGAACGCCACGGTGATCAGTGTCAATATCCAGTTGGTGGTCGCCATGAACACCAGTGTGCCGATGATGGTCACTGTGCCGGAAACCAGCGAGGTGAGCGAACCGTTGAGCATGGTGTCGATATTGTCGATATCGTTTGTGAACCGGGACATCGTTTCACCGGTCGGGCGGCGATCAAAATAGCGAATCGGCAGTGCCTGCAGTTTTTCGAACAGGTCGTTGCGGATCTTTTCGATGATCCCCTGCGATACGGACAGCATGAGCCGCTGTTGCACATAGGTGGTCAGCACTCCGATCAGATAGATGGAAAGGAGCAGTACCAATGCAATGAGGATATACCCCATCACGGAATCCGCACTCTGTGAGAACCAACTGCCGACACCCAAAACGGCACGGTCCGCCACCCGTTCGGCAAGGCTCATGTCCGGAGTGATGCCGGTAACTGTTTCGGTCAGTTTGTCGATGATGGGAGCAAGCATATACGATCCGACCAGTGAAGTGACGGTGCTGATGAGCATACACACCACCACGGCGATCAAACGGAGCCGATACCGTTTTAAATACTGCAACAGACGTGACAATGTCTTTTTAGTATCCTTCGGTTTGCCGCCCATACCGCCGCCCGGTCCTCTGCCGCCCCGCCCCATGGGCATCCGGCGCTTCTTGTCATCTGCCGCACTGTTGTATCGCTGCTGTAACTGTTCCAGTGTTCTTGCCATGACATCACGCCTCCTTCTTGGCAGTCTGGGAATAATAGATCTCCTGGTATTCGGTATTGCTTTCCAGCAAGAAATCGTGTGTACCGACACCGGTGATCCTACCATCATTCATCACAACGATCATATCCGCCTCCTGCACCGATGAGATACGCTGAGCGATGATGATCTTGGTAGAGTCCTTCAACTCTTCCCGGAACGCCCGCCGGATCTGTGCCTCGGTGGCGGTATCCACTGCGCTGGTAGAATCGTCCAGCACCAATATTTTCGGCTTTTTGAGCAGAGCACGGGCGATGCACAACCGTTGCTTCTGTCCGCCGGAAACATTCACGCCGCCCTGATCCAGCACCGTATCATACCCAAGAGTGAATGTGGTGATAAACTTATCTGCCTGAGCGTAGGCAGCGGCTTTGCGGATCTCCTCATCGGTGGCTTCCCGGTCGCCCCACCGCAGATTTTCTTCGATCGTGCCGGAGAACAGGGTGTTTTTCTGCAACACCACACCAACACCGTCCCGCAGATGGCGCAGGGAATAATCCCGCACATTGACACCGTCCACCAGCACCTCTCCCTCATCCGCATCATACAGGCGGCTGATCATAGACACCAGTGTACTTTTCCCGCATCCGGTGGAGCCGATGATGCCAACTGTCTTTCCGGCGGGGATGGTCAAATTGACATGATCCAGCACGCTCTCCTCGCTGTTCTTATAATAGCGGAACGAAACATCCCGGAATTCCACCGAACCCTGTTCCACCTTGCGGTCAGGATAGGCGGCATCCTCATCTGTCAGATCAATGGGTTCATCCATCACCTCATTGATCCGGCGGGCGGAAGCCATTGCACGGGATGTCACCATGAGCAGCATGGTCACCATCATCAAAGAAGAAAGGATCTGGGTGACATAGGTGAGGAATGCCGACAGATCGCCCACCGGCATATCCCCCGCCAGCACGATCCTGCCGCCAAACAAAATGACGGCGATGACCGTCAGATTCATGAACAGGGTGGTGATCGGCTGCATAAAGATCATCACCTTCATCGCCCTCATCCCGGCACCCTTCAGTTCCCGGTTGGCATGATGGAATTTTTTCTGTTCAAAGTCTTCCCGCACAAAGGATTTGACCACCCGCACGTTGGTGATGTTTTCCTGCACGGTGGAGTTGAGCCCGTCGATCTTTTCCTGCATCCGGGAAAAGAGCGGGAATCCCCGACTGATGATCACCCCGATGACAATCAGCATCAGTGGGATACTTACCGCAAACACCACCGACAGCGAGGGGCGCATGATGATCGCCATCACCAGTGCCGCCACCATCATACCGGGCGCACGCAACGCCATACGGAGCATCATGTTGACAAAATTCTGCAGTTGCGTAACATCGTTTGTCAGACGGGTGACCAGTGAGCCGGTCGAAAAACGGTCGATATTGGCAAAGGAGAATTTCTGTATTCGGGCATACACATCACTGCGCAGGTCTGCGGCGAAGTTCACCGCCGCCTTACTGCCGAAATAGGCACCGCCAATACCGCCGCCCATCATCAGCAAAGCAGTCAGCACCATCAGCACCATGGTACCCAGACTGGTGGAAACCGTCAGCACGCCATCGTTGGCACGGTTGATGATGACACTGAGCAGTTTCGGCATCACCACTTCCCCGACCACCTCTATAATCATACAAATCGGTCCTAAAATAAAATAGGGTAAGTAAGGGCGGATATATTTACTCCATCGTTTCATTCTCGTCAGTCCTTTCTGCTGTGTATCCCGTCAGTCCACTGTCCGATAGAGGAAGCCTGTTCATGGCATCCTGCAAATTCTGTGTCACCTTATAAAGCAAAGCGGAAAACGCAGTCACCTCTTCCGTAGTCAGTCCCCGATAAAGAGAATCAATCATAAAATCACGTCCCGTCGCACAGGCGGCATCCATCTTCTCCCCGGCGGGTGTTAAAAACAAGTGGATCACTCTGCCGTCCTGCTCATCCCGTTGTCGCAAAATAAGACCGGCGGTCTCCAACCGTTTGACGGAAATCGCCACAGATGCCGGCGAGATCTCCATACTCCTTGCCAGTTCTTTCTGCGTGATGCCCGGCCGCCGTCGGATATGAAACAGCATGAAAGGATTGCCGTTAAACATCCCGATCGACAAAAAATACCGATGCATAGTCTGGTATCGAAGTCGGGTAAACAATGCTAACCGATCCTCCAGTTCATCAACCGTCACTTGATCCGCCATAACCGTCCTCCTGACAAATTAGTTTAGCGTTTAACAGTATACAACTTCCCCGCCAAAAATGCAAGTGATAATTCGCCAACGGTCCTTTTCTTAACAGAGAGATGAGAATAATTCATAATTATCGTGGTCAAAAATTTTGCTGTAAATCGGGAATTTGATCAAATCCCTTCGTAGGGTGCCGTCGAGCAACCCGCATTTTGCCAAAAAAGCAGGGCTGTCGCAAACTTACCTTTGCGACAGCCCTTTGCCGGGTCAGGAGGTCAATCGTCCCGGCAGGGATCATTCTTCTGCTTTGCGTGCGGCGATCACTTTATCCGCCACCGACTGCGGTGCTTCTTCATACCGTACAAATTCCAATGTGAAACTGCCACGTCCCTGTGTTGAAGAACGAAGCATAGTAGCGTAGTCGCTCATTTCACCCATCGGCACTTCCGCTTCTACGCAGGTCAATCCGTCTTCTGCCGGATTCATCCCCATCACACGGCCACGGCGTTTGTTGATATCTCCCATAATATCGCCGGTATCATCATTAGACACATATGCCTTCAGATAACCGATCGGCTCAAGCAAATACGGACCTGCCTGCTCAATACCTGCCTTATATGCCAGCGATGCCGCCGTCTTGAATGCCATTTCGGAGGAGTCCACCGGGTGGTACGAACCGTCGACCAGCGTCGCCTTTACGCCTACCAACGGGTAGCCCGCCAAAACACCCTCGTGTGAGCAGTCCTGTAATCCTTTTTCTACTGCAGGGAAATAGTTCTTCGGCACGGAGCCGCCAAATACATTCTCCTCAAATACCAATCCCTCGGCATCCCACGGCTCAAACTCAATCCAGACATCTCCATACTGCCCGTGACCGCCGGACTGCTTTTTGTGTTTACCCTGTACCTTGACCTTCTTCCGGATGGTCTCACGATAAGCAATGCGGGGCTTCTCCAAAGACACCTCTACACCGAACTTTGACTTCAGCCGGGAAACGATCACATCCAGATGCTGCTCACCCATGCCGGAAAGCACCAATTCCCGTGTTTCCGCATTTTGTTCTACACCGATGGTGGGATCTTCTTCCTTAAGACGGTTTAACCCGGATACGATCTTTTCTTCTTCTCCCTTTTTCACCGCTTTTGTCGCCATCGACAGACAGGGAGCATCAAATGCCACCGATGGCAGTGTCACCGGGCAGGAAGGATCGCACAAGGTATCCCCTGTCCCGGTACTGTTGAGCTTCGCCACCGCACCGATATCACCCGCCACCACACAATCGGTGTCGGTCTGCTTCTTGCCGCAGATCATATACAGCTTGCCTAACCGTTCTGCCACGCCGGTGCGGGGATTGAGCAAGGTCATATCCGGCGTGACCTTTCCCCGGATGACCTTGAAGTATACCATCTTTCCCACAAAGGGATCTACCACGGTCTTAAACACCGTTGCGGCAACGGGGGCATCCTCCCGTACCTCCAGCTTGATCTCATCCCCTTTGCTGTCGATACCGGTCTCGCCCGCTACCGACTCCGCCCACGGTGCCAGCCAAAGCAATCCGTTGAGCAGTTGGTCCACCGCCTCCAATTCCTGTGCGGAACCACAGAAAACAGGAGCGATCTCTCCCTTGCGGACGCCGGATGCCACTCCGTGGATCAACTCATCAGGCGTAAATTCCTCCCCGGAAAAGTATTTTTCCATCAATTCCTCACTGGTCTCTGCCACCGCTTCATTGATGGCGGTACGCAATCCCTCCAGCCGATGTCCCATATCCGGCATCGGTACTTCGGTGGCTTTGCCGTCCGCATAGGAATATGCCCGATATTCCAACAGGTTAATGTAGCACTGGATCTTATGCTCCACCACATGCGGGACGACCAACGGACAAACCATCGGTCCGAATTTGCTTTTCAGTTCCTCAAAAACCTTATAGAAATCAGCGCTCTCCCGGTCCATCTTGTTGATAAAGAAGATCGTAGCGATCCTTTTCTTCTGGGCGGCGGCAAATGCCTTCTCCGCACCAACGGTGACGCCGCTCTTACCGGAGACGACCACCACAGCACTGCCGGCGGCACGGACACCCTCCCGCACACCACCGACAAAATCAAATGAGCCGGGCGTATCCAGCCAGTTCATTTTGGTGTTTTTCCATTCCAACGGAACAAGCGAAGTAGATATCGACACCTGACGGCGCACTTCTTCTGCATCAAAGTCACTGACAGTATTTCCGTCTGCCACACGTCCCAGACGGTCAGACTGTCCTGTCAGATAATAAGCCGCTTCTGTCAAAGAAGTCTTGCCGGAACCGGCATGACCGATCAAAGCCACATTCCGTATCGTTTTCGCCGTATATGTTTTCATATACACACACCCTTTCATTTTACCCACCGATACAATAATATGGCAAAATAACCAAATATATAAAATAATCGGTGAATTCTTATATGATTATAATACAAACTCTAAAAGAATACAACAGTTTTTTGATGTTTTTTTTAAAATACAAAAAAAACTCCTGCGGAAAGCACTCCGCAGGAGACAAAGAGAATGCAAAAATCAAATTTCGTCCGGATCAGACTTTTTACGATCAAAGATACGGGTGATCTCCGCCAGAGCATCATCCTCTTCCGGCCAGGCAAACCGCTCATCGTCGCCGCTATTTTTCTGTGCGATATTGCCGCCGCCCAAAATGCCGCCGTTGCCGCCCTTGTAATCAGCAGTAAGCCCGGTGGCAATGACCGTCACACTGACCGAATCGCCCATGTCCTCACTCAGACTGTAACCCCAAATAATGGTCGCATCCTTGTTGACCAGATCGCTGACAGTACTGGTGGCCTTCTCCATCTCGTCAAAATCAAAATCCACCGGTGCCATAATATTGATCAGCACGCCACGGGCATCATTGATGGAAGTCTCCAGCAGGGGACTGTCCACAGCCATCTTGGCTGCCTCCTCTGCACGGTCCTTGCCCTCGCCGTGACCGACGCCCATGTGAGCGAAGCCGGCATCCTTCATCACCGTCAGCACATCAGCGAAGTCCAAATTGATATCGCCGGCGGTTTGGATCAACTCGGAAATGCTCTGAACGCCCTGCCGCAAAACATCATCCGCCATCTCAAAAGCGTTCCGCATGGTCAACTTCTCATTGGATACCAGCCGGATGCGGTCATTGGGAATGACCACCAAGCTGTCAACATGCTCTTTCAGAGAAGCGATACCGTCCTCTGCCTGCTGCATACGGCGTCTGCCCTCAAAAGAGAACGGCTTGGTGACGATGCCAACCGTCAGAATGCCCATATCCCGTGCGATCTCTGCGACCACAGGAGCCGCACCGGTACCGGTGCCGCCGCCCATGCCGGCGGTGACAAATACCATATCCGCTCCCTGCAAAGCCGCCACGATCTCATCATGACTTTCCTCAGCAGCACGCTGACCACGTTCGGGATTCCCGCCGGCACCGTGCCCACGGGTAAGCTTCTCTCCGATCTGGATCTTGGTCTCTGCCTT
>JAZLKY010000204.1:0-4455 GCA_045597885.1 Acutalibacteraceae bacterium
TTATAAGTACTCATCACACCCTGTGCCGCATCTTCTACCACCAGCAGATGATACCGCCGAGCAATATCCATGATGGTATCCATCTCACACGCCACACCGCCATACTGCACCCGCACGATCACCCGTGTGCGATCGGTGATGGCTGCCTCGATCTTTGTTTCATCAATATTCATCGTGTCGGGACGGACATCCACGAACACCAACCGCGCCCCCGCCAGCACAAAGGAATTGGCAGTACTGGAAAAGGTGAAGCTGGGCAGGATCACCTCGTCCCCCGACTGTATGCCACAGAGCAGTGCCGCCATATCCAGTGCCGTACTGCCACTGGTGGTGAGCAATGCCTTGTGTGCGCCGAACCGTTTTTCGATCCACTCATTGCATTTCTTGGTAAACTCTCCGTCTCCGCAGATCTTGTGGGAACGGATCGCCTGTGCGATATACTGTTCCTCGTCCCCTGTACAAGGCGGAACATTAAAAGATATCCTATTCATTTTTATTTTCTCCTTAATAGCCGATAGCAAAACATCTCATTCACGTGATCCCCTGCTGCAGAGCGGGGACAAGCCCGTCTGCGATGCGGATATGCCCGTCGATGGTGGGATGCACCCCGTCGGCGGAATAGAAACGGCGCTCCGGCAACAGCTCTCTGCCGGAAACGAACGCCACCCGGTCATCCGAACAGAATGACAGCGCCCGCCGCACCAACTCCCGACAACCGTCCGCCGCCGGTCCCCATATAAAGCTGTCGATCACCAACAGCCGCCGGATACCCGGTGCGGCGGAGAACCGCTCCAGCAAATGCTGTACCCGACTCTGCAATTCTTCATCCGGGATGACAGAATAACAGTTTGTCCCCACCTCGACCGACAAAAAATCGGCATCGGGATAGGTGTCGAGCAGCCAATCGGTCAGTGCCGGTTCCATATGGCAGGAACCCGCCACTCCCTTGTTGAACACATCGACCCCCAACCGTCTGGCACACAGACTGACATAGCAGGATGCCATATTCTGCGACAGGGATCCGTGAGTAATCGAGCTGCCATAGAACACACCGCATCGGGCGGGCAATTCTTCCCTTTGCGGGGGACGCACCGCCCCATCAATTGCACATAACTCGAATTTTCCGCCGGGCATGATCAGCCGCACCACTTGGGTAAAAAACGGAAAGTCGCCTGCGGCGGCGATCTGTTCCAAATCTCCTATGTTGTCCGGCAATGTCACCGGGATCTCATTCATCCCCGGCTGGAGCTGGGCGCAATGAAGCCATGTCCAACCGTACTGATGATCCCCCAGATACAGCATACACAACCGGTTCATCAACGTATCGGTATCCGGGCAATATAACCGGACGGTCGCCGTCTTCCCCTCGGTGATCACAAACCGGATCTCTGTTCCCGTCCAACTGTCCGAAGCATCCGGGCGTTCCATCTGAGAACGGACAGCCAAGGGGAACCGACAGATCCCGTCCCCATATTCTCCCGGAACAAAGGCGGCGGCATTATGAACATCCGCCATTCCTCTCCATAGCATAGGAAAATCCCCCGCTTTCTGACAATGCCCCCCTAGAAAGGAACGATGATAAAACTACCGGGATCGTCAAAGCTCGGCTTCTCCGACGTTTCAAAAGAAGTGATCAAATGCGCCACATACCGTGCCATCAGTGTCAGGTCATCGGAATTGACCGACCCGTTTTTCGTTACATCGGCGGCGGTCTTTTGTGCCTCTGTCGGCACATCAATACGGGCGACAAAACGGGCAAGGATCGTCAGATCATTGGAATCCACCGCACCACTGCCATCAATATCACCCAACACGGCGGCAGTCTCGGCACTGACACCCCATGCAGAAAACATCACGCAAACCGCAATCAATACCACCAAAGCCGAAAAAACGGGCTTCTTTTTCATACTGGTCATCCCTCGATTCTTCTATCTTCGGATATCGCCGTCAGAATTTGATAATGATATAAGCGTCCTTGTTGTCAAAATCCAGTTCATACGGCGGTTCTTCCGGCGGATTGTCTTCATCCGCAAAATGATCAATCAGCTTCGCCACATAGCGTGCCATCAGCGTCAGGTCATCAGCATCTACCTCGCCGCTCAGATCCACGTCCGCCGCCAACAGTGCATCCTCGGTGAGTATGTCCAGTTTCGCCGTATGGCGGGCAAGAGCGGTCAGGTCATCAGAATCCACCTCACCGCTATTATTGATATCCCCTAATTTGATTTTACTTTCGGCACTTGCTCCGATCCCGGAGAGCATCATACACAGTAACACGATCAGCACCATCATCCCACTGATCATTCGCTGCTTTTTCAAAGAGAACACTCCCTCCAACCATTCTTCACTTTTATTGTACAACATTTCCCCTCAAAATGTCAATGGTTAATCAAAAAGCAACTGGCAGTTGCAAAATTTGACAGAATATGCTATACTGACGTCAAACACTATCAAAGGATGTGCTGTCCGTGTATATTCCTGCCGCCGATACCGTTGCGGATGATATCATTTCCTTCACACAGGCGGTGGAACAGGAGACCACCGCCGCAGTGAACTATGACCGGGAGCAATGGCTGTATCTTCCCTGCATCTTTTTACCCTATCGGTACATTTTGGCAACACGGGGACAAAATCCGCTGATCTGCATCGGCATCAATCCCTCCACCGCCGCTCCCGATGATCTGGACAACACGCTCAAATCCGTCAGCCGAATATCCTCAAATAATGGGTTTGACAGCTTTGTCATGTTCAATGTTTATGCCCAGCGGGCGACCGACCCGAATACGATGGATCAGTCTTGCAACACCCGCCTGCATCAGGAAAACATGGCGGCATTCCGTTACATACTGGCGGGGTGTGCCGGTCAACCTACCGTATGGGCGGCGTGGGGGACTGTTATTGAAAAAAGGTCGTATCTGTCAGCTTGCCTGCGGGATATGATCGCCATCGGTGAAGAATACGATGCCCGTTGGGTTACGGCAGGCCCTCGCTCCCGGAAAGGGCATCCGCATCATCCGCTTTATTTGCGGGCAGACAGCCGGCTGGATGATTTTGATATCCGTTGTTATTCCAACAGTCGGTAAGGATCCCCTTTTCTGTGAGAATCTGCTGTCATTTTCGGATCGGCGGGTATATTGTCAAAAAAAGATTGCAAAATGAAAATGGTTGTGTTATAATGGCGAAAAATAGTGCTTATTTCGTCCTCATTCCGTTTCGGCATGAGGCTTTGTAGTTTATGATAATTCACTAACATGCGAATCGAGGGAAAACAAAATATGATATGTCGCAATTGCGGTAAAAAGATTGCAGACGACGCAGACAAGTGTCCCCATTGCGGTGCCACCGTCGATGACCGTGCCGTCTCCCAGGTCCGTCTGTCGCAAGCGGGCGCCAAAGGAAAAAAGAAGAAAAAACTGACACGCAAGCAGTTGATCATTCGCATCGTGATCATCATATTGGCAGTCCTGTTGGCAGTAGCGGTGACCGTTGTGTCGGTGATTTATGGCTTTTTGAATCAGGTGGAACGGGGCAGTGAGCTTAGTGGCGATTTGAGCATCAACACCGAGCTTTCTTCCGGGGTGACGAATATCGCTTTGTTCGGACTGGATAATGAGAAGAATTCCCCCACCGGGCATTCCGATGCCATCATGGTCCTGTCGGTCGATCATGACCACAACAAAATCAAAATGACATCTATCGCCCGCGACTCCCTTGTTCCCATCGACGGACACGGCAAGAGCAAGATTACCCACGCATTTGGCTGGGGCAATGTCAGCTTAGCGGTCAAAACCATCAATAAGAATTTTGACCTGAATATCACCGATTACGCCTTTGTGAACTTTTTCGAATTTGCCGAGATCATCGACTATATCGGTGGCGTAACAGTAGATGTCAGTGCGGGAGAACTGGATGTTGCCAACAACTACTATCTCCCGCAGTTGAATCGGATCGGCATCCACTGTACTCCCATTCCCGGCACAGGCATCCAGCGCGTCAACGGCGCACAGGCACTTGCTTACGCCCGCAACCGCTACACCGGCAGTGACACTGACCGTACCGACCGCCAAAAGGAAGTCCTGCAATCCGCCTATACCGAAGTGAAAAAGATGGCTTTCACCAAATACCCCTCCCTGATCGCCAAGCTGCTCGGTATGTGCCACACCAATCTGACCAACAGCGAGATCCTCAGCTTGGCATCCTGGGCGCTGGCGAAAAATCCCACCTTTGAAACACTCAACATTCCCGGCGACAGTTGCAGTGCTATCGGCGGGATCTATGAGCGGTACGGTTGGGTATGGCGTTACGATCTTAAGCAAGCCACCAATGTTATCCACAACTTTATTTATGAAACCAATCTGGACACCCGTGTAGTTTCCTCTTCGACCGGCGGCGGCGATTACCGTCCCACGAGTACTTCTGCCACCTCCGCCCACACAACGTTCTTTACACAGCCGA
>JAZLKY010000205.1:0-3487 GCA_045597885.1 Acutalibacteraceae bacterium
GCCTTTGCCGGGGCGGGCGGTAATCGCCTGTCGGTGGGGATGCAGACGGCTGAACCGTCGCTGCTGCGGCGGCTGGGAAGGCGGCACACTGTGGAGGATGTGTCCCGAACAGTCTTCGCCGCCCACCGGGCAGGGATCAGCAACATTTCGCTTGACCTGATGTTGGGGATCCCCGGTCAAACCGTTGAGGATGCCATTCATTCCGTTGATTTTCTGGCGGATACCGGGACGGCCCATGCCTCGGCATATTTGCTGAAGATCGAACCGGATACCCCTTTCGGAAAGCATCCGCCGTTGTTACCGGACGAGGATGCTACGGTGGCACTGTATACGACCGTGATGGAACGGCTGGAAGAGCATGGCTTTCGGCAGTATGAAATATCCAATCTTGCCCTGCCGGGACGGGAAAGCCGTCACAATCTCAAATATTGGGACAGCCGACCCTATCTGGGGCTTGGTCCTGCCGCCGCCTCTTTCCTTGACGGCAGACGGTTTTCCTATCCACGGGATATCGGGCATTTTATGGCGGGAGGGATGCCGTTGACGGAGACGGATGAGCATATTCCTGCCGGCAGTGAGGCGGAGTATGCGATGCTTCGTTTGCGGTTGACAGCCGGGTTGGAGCGGGAAGCATTCCGATCCCGGTTCGGACGGGCGTATCCATCGGTGTGGGACAGCCGTGGGGAAGCCCTGCCTGCCGATCTGATCACGGTCGACGGCAAAGGGATTCGGCTCAGTCGGGCTGGATTTCTGGTCTCCAATACACTGATAGGACATCTGTTGGGAGAATAAATTTAATTTCTGTTCATATTCCCGATGGAAAAAGTGATAAAATAAGAGAGAACAAAGGAGGCTCAGCCTATGGCAGGATTGAAAATCATGGTCGTGGATGATGACAGCAACATCTGTGAATTATTGCGCTTATATTTGGAGAAGGAAGGCTACGAGGCAGTCATTGTCCCCGATGGCGTGAAGGCGTTGGCGTCTTTTGATACCGAGAAGCCGGATCTGATACTGCTTGATGTGATGATGCCCCGGCTGGATGGCTGGCAGGTCTGCCGGGAGATCCGGAAAAAATCGCCGTGTCCTATCATTATGCTCACTGCTAAGGGAGAGGTTTTTGATAAGGTGCTGGGACTGGAGCTGGGGGCAGATGACTATGTGGTGAAGCCCTTCGAGGCAAAAGAAGTGATGGCACGTATCAAAGCGGTGTTGCGCCGCAGTGGTGTCAGCAGCAGTAAGAAAGCCCGACAGGTGGAATATGACGGATTGTATATCAATATGGAGAACTACGAACTGCGGGTGCGTGGCAAGGTTATCGACACGCCGCCCAAGGAGATGGAGCTGATCTATCATCTGGCGAGCAATCCGAACCGGGTGTATACCCGTGATCAGTTGCTGGATGAAGTGTGGGGGTTTGAGTATTACGGCGACAGCCGCACGGTGGATGTCCATGTCAAACGCCTGCGTGAAAAATTGGACGGTGTTTCTACCCGATGGAATCTGAAGACGGTGTGGGGCGTAGGATATAAGTTTGAGATCAAAGATCCGGAAGAATAATCTGACAGAATGAACAGAGAGCGTTTCTCGACGGCATTCGCCGCCGGACAGAAACGGGTTTAAGACAGCGCCCTGTTTCGATCGAATGAGAAAGGATGCTTTCGCCCGGCGAGAGCAATGGTCATCACAACGGTGTTTAAGAGCGTTTTTTCCAAGTATTTTTCGGTTATTTCGCTGATCGTTGCCGCCGGTTTTTTGGTAATGAACGGCTTTCAGTTGCTGTTGTTCACCGATTCGGTGGCATCGGATAAACGTAAACTGCTGTCGGAGAATGCCCATGGGATCGCCGACCACATCGAGACGGTCGCTATTGATTCCGTTCCGACAGAGAACAACGTGAGTTATTCTCTTGATCCTACCGGCTTGCCGCCAATGCTCGGTATGATCGGTTCTGCTATTGATGCTACCGTGTTCGTCACTGACGGAACGGGACGGATCCTGCTCTGCTCTGACGGTGTCCATTCCACTTATGTGGGACGCACGGCACTCAGCACACTGGTGACGCAGGTGAAGGAGGACTATTTTGATATCGGCGATCTTAATGGTTTATATTCTCACCGCCGGTATAACGCCGCCGCTCCCGTGTGCATCAACAAGGATGTGGTGGGATATGTGTTTGTATCCGCCGCTCCGCCGACACTTCGTCAGACACTGCACGCCAATCTGCGGGTGTATCTGCTGTCGGCACTGGGGACATTGGTGCTGTCCTTTGCGGCAGTGTATTTGCTCACTGCCCGGTTTGCCCGTCCCCTGCGGGAAATGGCGGCGGCAACCCGGTCATTTGCGCAGGGAGATTTCAGTGCCCGCTTGAAGGTGCGGGGTAAGGATGAGGTGGCGGAACTGGCGGAGGCACTCAACCATATGGCAATATCGCTGTCTTCGGTGGAAACTATGCGCCGCAGTTTCGTTGCCAATGTATCCCATGAGTTGAAAACACCGATGACGACTATTGCTGGATTTGTGGACGGGATCCTGGACGGGACTATCCCGCCGGAGAAACAGAGACACTATATGAAGATCGTGTCCGATGAGGTCAAACGGCTGTCCCGGTTGGTTCGCAGTATGCTGGATCTGTCCCGCATTGACAGTGGAGAGCTCAAAATGACGAAGGTGCGGCTGGATCTGACCGAAGCGGTGTGTGATGTGCTGGTCTCCTTCGAACAGCGTATTGAGAAAAAAGAGCTGCATATTTCCGGCTTGGAAGAATGCGGTAAAATGGAGATCGACGGCGATCACGATCTGATCCGGCAGGTACTGTATAATCTGCTGGACAATGCTATCAAGTTTACTGACGAGGGCGGCGATATCGACATCCGTCTCCGGAGGGCGGGTGATCGGGTATACTGCACACTGCGTAATACCGGTGCCGGCATCCCGGCACATGAGATGCCGCAGATCTTCGAACGGTTCTATAAGAGTGACCGCTCCCGCAGTCTGGATAAGAACGGGATGGGGCTGGGACTGTATATCGTGAAGACTGTGATTGATCTGCACCGGGGAGAGATCACCGTCCGGTCGGTGGAGGGTGAATTCACGGAATTTTCGTTCTGGATCCCCGCCGCCCGGCAGAAGGATGACATTTCTACGGGTACTGTTCAATAAATGACTGACAAAAATTCAAATAAAAGACACATCCGGTGTTTATACTGTAGCTGTGATTTGTGACGGCTGTGCCGTTACAACGGATATTGAGAAAGGTCGTGCCTGCTATGGACGAACAATGGAAACCCAACGAGAACAATCAACCCGCCGGTACGCCGCCGGAGGATTCCCCGTCTGCTCCGCCGCAGAACGGATGGAGCAGTGACGGCAGTTATCGGTTCGTTCCCCCCCGGTGTGAGGAGGAACCGTCTGCCGCCGAGCCGCCGACGGATGATCCTCCGTCCGCTCCGCCGCAGAACGGATGGAGCAGTGACGGCAGTTATCG
>JAZLKY010000206.1:0-2956 GCA_045597885.1 Acutalibacteraceae bacterium
AGTAACGGTTTGGAAAGAATCAACTTTGATTCGTTTTCTTTTCTACCGACCGACTCCAAATCAGATGAAATGATTATTTCTATTCTTTCACGGGTTTGTGAATTTACAGTGATAATGCCAATCTTTTCGTTTCCGAAAACAAGTTTGGAGAATAATTCGATTCCGTCCGGAGTAACTCCTCTGGAGAAACTTTTATCAATAATATCTTTCACATTTTCAACCGTAGTTGCGTTATATCGAATGTATATTGTTTCATCGGAACCGTCACATGAAAACGATAGTGAAAATAAAGATTCTTCCTCTGATGATTCTATTAAATCGATTTTACATTCATTCTTTAAGAAAGAAATCACATCAAAGTATTCACTCTCAAACATATCTGATATATCTTCTTCAAAGTGATCGGCTAATTGTGTATCAATAATGTCGTCAGAAGGATACCGATCATTGTAAACAACATTGATGTTTTCCGGCGTTTCAAAAGAACTCTTGTATGCGTATATTCCTATCCATAATCCTGTCGCTTTATCATACGCACACGGCACATATGTCTTTTCCCCTGCTTCATTTGTCGTCACGACATAAACATCAGACAGCACCGTGTCGTCCCCGCCCGTAAATTTCACTTCAAATGTGAAATCGGGATAACTCGGCCAATAACGGTATGACGGAGTAACGGCAGATCCGTCCAAAAAGTCGAAGACGGTTCTGTACTCCACTGTTTTCAGAGAATCGGCAGGATGTGCCGTATTGATCATTGTGACCGTTGACACTTCAATATAGTTTTCATCGTAGCAAAGCGTTTCGGTATCGGTTTTGATGATCCCGGAAAGCCGTTCGCTTTCGATCGCAGCATAAATTTCGTGATAGGAAAACCCGTACGGCTTGATCAAATCAAATTTCAAACTCCAGTTGCCGTTTTTATTTGCCGTTACGGATCCGACGGGTTTGCCGTTATCATAGACGGTCACCGCAGCACCCGCCACGGTGGTCCCTGTAACGGTCACCGTCTTCTGCCCCGTTTTTGAGGGCAAACTGATTTTGGCTGATGTCACCTCAAAATCGGCAGTTCCGACAGACTGTTTGACAACACCGGCTGCGGAATCGAACGCTAAGTATGCATTCAAAATGTAGTACCCGCTTTCGGTGGCGGCGGTATAAAACCGAAGCACTCCGTTTCTGCAGTCCGTGCGGACCGTCATCACATTGTTCTCAAATGAAAACGGTGTCAGCTTTCCGTTCAGTGTCAAACTGCCGCCTGCCGGTGCGACATGGTCCGGGAATACCACCGTGACCGTTTCGGCGGCGGCGTCAAAGCGTTCGTCGATCTGATATTCCAACCGAACGGTAACATATCTTCCGGCGGACGCCTCTTTGATATTGACACTCATACCGGTCTTATCCTTGACCGTATAGCAGAATTTGCTTTCGTCCAAAGGCGGCACATGCACTTGCCCGATCACGGTTTTTCTTCCGTTTGTGATCTCAAAAACTGTTTCTGTATAATCTGTGCCTTTTTTGAAACCGAGCGTGTCAAATACGCCGATATTTTCCGGGTTTCTGAACAGATCGGTCTTCCGGATCGATACCAGTGTATATGTCCCTGCCGGGAGAGGGTTACTTTCATAACTGTCATCCGCAGTAGATGAAACAACAAATCTTCCGCTTTGATCGAACAGGATCACCGTTGTCTTTGCTTCGCCGATGATCTGACCGATCCTCACGCTGCCGTTTTCGGTGAAAACGATCTCCACACTGCCGAGCATACTGTCATCCAACACGACCGAAACCTTTTCGGCTGTCATTTGCTTTCTCTCATCGGTTACGGAAATCTCGATCGTATCGCCCGGATCTGCCGTATTCTCACCTAAAACGATGCTGAACCCCTGCACGACAAAATCGGATATTTCTTTATTCTGTGTCACATTGAACAGTCTGAAAGAAAGACCGTTTGTATTATTGAGCGTCACAGAAGTACTCGGTTGACCGTCTTCTGCGGCTGATTGTTTTTTCAGCGACAGCGAGATCTTGTTTTCCGGCAGTCGGACAAGTGAAACGGCATCCATTTCAAAAGTGTTTTCTTCGATCAGCTTTGAAAATACCGATTTTGTTTTGTTATAATACCCTTCCAGTGTAAAAATCGCTTTGGTATAAACATTGTCGATCTCTGCCCGATATTCTCCGTTTTCATCGGAAATGACCGTGATGCTGTCTTCATATCTGTCGCTGTAAGTCTGTTTGAATGTTACCTGCACACCGGTCGCCGGCATACCGTTCTCATCAACGACCGTCCCGCTGACCGTGATATGGGGGATCGGTCGCAGCGATACCGTAAAGACATCGGCACCTTCCTGCCACTGTACCGTCCGAGTGTCCGGCGTGTAGTACCGATACGCCAGTTTTTCCGTCAATGCGATTTCGAAACAGTATTGCTTTTCCTTGTCGATCCCGTACAGTTTTTTCCCGGATCCGACCGTTTCTCCGCTGTCGGCATCCATCCAACGAACGGTATACCCGTCTTCCGGGGTGTCTCCGTCGGGATCGGTCAAAATGACCGTCAGACATTCCCCACCGATGGGAGAGAAGAAAAACCCGTAAGTATCTGCGATCTGTTCCGCAACCGATCCGACGGTACCGTATACGGTCAAATCAGTCGGACAACCGTAGAAAGCATGATCCCCGACAGTCGTTACCGCATCCGGTATCTTGATCTCGGTAAGTCTTGTGCAACGGTAAAAGGCATAGTTGCCGATGCTTGTGACCGTTTCCGGAATCTGTATGCTGACAATCGGTGATGAATATCCGGATGTGCTATAATCATATCTGAAAGCGTTTTCGGGTATTTCCGTCCAACTGTCTGTCAGTATCAACGACACGGAGCTTGCCCTTGAAAATATTCCGGTATTGTTGGAATTGATACCGTAATACTTGACTCCGTTTCCGAGCGTCAGCGTAA
>JAZLKY010000207.1:0-6772 GCA_045597885.1 Acutalibacteraceae bacterium
TTTTCTTCTTTCCGTGAAAAACTCTTTTTGCGTGAAAGAAATCTGCAAAAATCAATCGAATCTTTGAATCTTTACCGAACCGTAGGGAACGGGCTTGCCCGTTCCCTACGGTGTTGCCGTGGATTTTGCGGGATGCTCGGCGGACGAAGTGGGCATCGTCCCTTACGAACACCGTTCGAAGTGCGTTGGTAAATCAAACACACATTTTCACGGTTTTAAGAAAAGAACCGAACGGAGCAATATGTTGACAAATCCGAAGAAGGTGAGTATAATATCAGTGGTGGTGGCGTGAAAACGCCTACTATAAAAACAAAGGACTTGAATATAGATGAAACTGACAGGAAAAGGCGGCTTGAGCCGTCTGTTGGAAGTGGGAATGACGGTGCTGATGGTGCTGGTGGTTTTGCTCATGATCTCGCTTCCCTGGAGCATCACCTGGATCACCGAACGCCCTGCGACTGATCCTTATTACATCCGTTATCTGGTGATTTTGACCTATTCCGGTATCATGTCGGAACTGATCCTGTGGCAGGGGCGGGGAATATTGCGTAATATCAACCGCAACTGTGTGTTCTGCACCGGGACGGTCCGTCATATGCACACCATGGCGATCGAATTTTTGGTTTTGGCGGCGCTGTATCTTGTCACGATGTTTTGGATGTCGAAGTTTTTTATGGCAGTGCTGTTTGTTTGCTCCGTGGTCGCCGGTTGTACCATGCTTGTTTTTGCCGAGCTGTTCCGACAGGCAAATGAATATAAAGCGGAGCATGACAAAACGATATGATCCGGAAAAGCCTTTATTGTCATCTGCGAGAAAGGGAAGATATTTGTTGGGTGTGCGTATTCGACTGGATAAGATCATGACAGAGAAAAATGTCGGACTGACAGAATTGTCCGATCGAACAGGAGTGCCGGTATCACAGTTGTCCGTCCTGCGCTGTAATCAAGCGGAGGCGGTACGGCTGTCGACGCTGACGGCGATCTGCAAGGCACTCGCCTGTCTGCCGGGGGACATCTTGGAATATGCAGAAGATGAGTAATATCCGGGACGGTACTTTTTTTAAACTAACGGTTTTTCATTTGATGAGAAATAAAGAACACCTGTCAGAGGGCACAAGCTCTTTTGACAGGTGTTCTTGGCTGTGATCCGGTTATTTCAAAAATCCGCTGACGATCTGTTCTTCGGCTTCCTGTTCTGTCAATCCGAGTGTCATCAGTTTGATGAGCTGTTCTCCGGCTATTTTACCGATCGCCGCCTCATGAATAAGAGAGGCATCCAGATCGTTGGCAGACAGGGCGGGAACGGCATCGACATGGGCATTATCCATGATGATGGCATCACACTCGGTGTGCCCGGTACAACGGTTATTGCCATTGATCCGGGAACGGAAAATCTGACAGGATTCTTCCTTCGCTACCGAACGGGAAACGACATCGGCACTGCAATCCTCGCCGTTCATATCGACGGAAAAATCCGTTTCGGCTGTCTGCCGTCCGTGCGTCATGATTTTTTCTTTAATGACAAGGGTGGCACGGTCGTTCAGCACCCCTTTTGTCACCCGTACCGTTGAATTGATCCCTTTGATCTGCGTGGTTTCCATCTCCAGACGGGCCCCTTCTGCCAATTCCAATACGGTAGTGGGATTCATCACCCTGGCACCGTTGCCGTCACCGTCGCCGTAGTGCTTTTCGACATACCGAACATTCGCTCCCTTGGCAAGATGAAATGCGTGGATGCCGTCGTGCCGGGATTCTTCGTCCCCGCCGTTGTGGATACCGCACCCCGCTACAATGGTCACATCGGCATCTTCACCAATATAGAAATCATTATACACCGTGTCCTTTAGTCCGCTTTCGCTTAACAGTACGGGAATATGAACACTTTCGTTTTTCGTTCCGGGGGCAATAATGATGTCGATCCCCGGCTTGCCCTCCTTCGTGACGATATTGATATGATCGGTGGTATTACGCCCCGACAGTTGCCCGTTTGTCCGGATGTTGTATGCACCCTGCGGGACACTGTGCAGATCAGTGATCTGTTCCAGCAAGTTCTGCTCTATTTTATCCATGGGAATCCTCCGTTGCCATTTTGCCGGTCAGTACGGAGCAGGTGTCCGTCTTTCCGAGCAGTTCGGGTAAAATCTCATCTTTGGAACCGTCTGCCGTGACCTCTCCGTCTGCAATGACGATCACACGGTCAGCAATTTGCAGGATCCGTTCCTGGTGGGAGATGATCAAAATGGAACCTCCCAGTTTTTCCTGCATCTTTTCGAAAACCTGGATGAGGTTATTAAAGCTCCATAGATCAATCCCGGCTTCCGGCTCATCAAACAAAGTGAGCTTGGTTCCCCGTGCGATCGTCATCGCAATTTCGATCCGCTTGAGTTCACCGCCGGACAGACTGGCATTGATCTCACGGTCTACATATTCTCTTGCACACAGCCCAACCTCCGACAAATAACCGCATGCTTCGGAAACGGATATCTTTCGTCCTGCTGCCAAGGTGATCAGATCACGGACGGTAAGCCCCTTAAAACGTACGGGTTGCTGAAAGGCAAAACTGATGCCTTTTCTTGCCCGGTCGGTGATGGACAGAGCGGTGATATCCTCGCCGTCAAGCAGTATCTGTCCGGCAGTAGGGGAGATGATCCCGGCGATCATTTTGGCAAGGGTGGATTTTCCTCCGCCGTTCGGACCGGTGATCGCCACGTACCGTTCGTCTATTTGTAGAGAAATGTTTTTGAGAATAGTTTTTTCACCGTCGTCGGTCGGGACGGTGTAGAAAACATTTTTCAGTTCCAGCATTGGTTCGGTTTTCTCCTTTGTTACTCCACAGGGGTGGCAGAAATGTTGATCGAATAACTGAGCATCTCTAATGGGTCGTCATCTATCGCAACGTACTCCGGTGGGATCATCACGGTGTAATCGCTGTATTCGCCGGGTGCGATATGGAAGTTTTCCCGGATGTTCTCTGTATTGCCGGAGGCGATCTTTTCGTCCTCGCCGTTGCGCAGTTCGATATGGATCCCGGTCGGGTGTTGTGACTGTGCCGTTCCGTTGCCGAGCACCATCTTGACACACAGATAGCCGCCGTTGGTGTAATATGCCTCTTTGATCACGGCACTGACACCGTCGTCCTTTAATTCCGGGACAGCCTCGGCATAATAAAAGGATGATTTGCCGGGATCCTGCTCAAATTTGGTATTCTCTTTGTCCTTGATGCTCTGGATCGCAAAGCCGCCGATCAGCACCAGCACCACCGCTCCGATGAGAACGCTGAAAAATACGATGTCGATGCGATGTCCTTTTTTGTCGGCTTCTTTTTGCGCCTGCCGTGCTTGCCGCAGGGCTTCCTGCTCGGCTATTCTCTTCTGGCGGCGTTCTTCTTTCAGCCTTCTTTTTATTTCTTCCCGGCTCTCGGATCTGCCGAAAATATCCGGCTGTTCGTCATCGGTAATACCGGAATCAATCTTTTCTCTCCAGTTGCTCATGATTATCCACATCCTATCCTATGTATTCTACACGAACTTCTGCTTTTTGTAAAGGGAAAAATGAAAAAATACCGTTTCTTTTTCTTTACACATTCAACGGCAAACGGGAGACCGCATCTTCCGAAAGGAATCCGGTCTCCCGTCCAAAACGTGTCTCTTCTGTCCGGTGGCATCCGATTTTCTATGCGCTTTTTCGGCTTCAGAACATTTCCATGACATTCTCAATAAAATCACCGATGGAATGCAATGCCTTTCCCGCATTCTTTTTTAATCCTTTTTTGTTTTTCATGACACAGCAGGTACTGACGGCACCAACGGTACAGCCGACCGCTACGCCCAGTCCCATTCCTTTCATGAAATTACCAATGCATTTACCCATTTTATAGCCCCCTTTCGTTGCAAGTGTTCATATCTTGCCCGCCACACGAAAAAATATTTGTCAAATGGTGAATTTTTCATTGCTAAAAAGCTTCTGCAGTAGTACAATACTAAAAAAGTAAAAAAGGACGGATCGTAATCATGTCAACGCTGAACATTGTCTTGGTTGAACCCGAAATTCCACAGAATACGGGTAATATCAGCCGTACCTGTGCCGCAACGGGTGCCAGACTTCATTTGGTGGAGCCACTGGGGTTTAAAATAGATGACCGTCAACTGAAACGTGCCGGGCTTGATTATTGGCATCTGCTGGACATAACTTATTATAAGGATCTCAATGATTTTTTTGACAGAAATACCGGACCTTATTTTTATTTTTCCACTAAAGCAAAGCACATACATTCTGATGTGACCTATCCCGACGGAGCTTATCTCGTGTTTGGAAAGGAGACCAAGGGGTTGCCGGAAGACTTGCTTCATGAGCACCCGGAAGAATGTGTTCGCTTGCCAATGATCGACAACGATGACGCCCGCTCTCTTAATCTATCCAATTCTGTGGCAGTCGGTGTTTATGAGGTCCTTCGTCAATGGGGATATCCCGGAATGCGTACTGCGGGACACCTGACAAAATATGATGATTGACGGATTTTGAAAATTTATCTTGCATTTTCGGTACAGAATCCGTATAATAAAAATACACTGTTTGAAAGGTTGGTGATCGTATGGAAAGCAATCCTGTACCTCCCCGAAGTACCACAGCATTATTCAACATACTTTCCGCAGGATCGTTTCCGATGCGCCGACCGACTTTATCCCTTGCAGGGTAAGGTCTGCTGTTGTATGAAGCCTCCTGTCGGATCGTGACAGGAGGTTGGTTTTATGAATGAAGATTTGACTCCTTCCGTGGAGGAAGACGCAACGGATCTGCCGCAGACCCGTCCGGACTACAGTCTTGAGTTGGTCGAACGGCTCCGCTCAGCGCATACCGATAATGAGATGCGTACGGTATTGGAAGATTATCATGACAGCGATCTGGCAGATGCGCTGGAACAGATGTCTCCCGAAGAACGGCGCCGGCTGTATCGTGTTTTAGGCATTGATCGGATGAGCGATGTGTTTGCTTATCTGGAGGATGTCGGTCTGTATATCGAAGAGCTGGATGCAGAAAAAGCCGCCGATGTTATCGAGGGCATGGATGCCGATGACGCCGTAGACGTTTTGGAAGAACTGGACGAAGACAAGCGGCAGGAATTGATCGGGCTGATGGATTCCGAGGCGGCAGAGGACATTCAGCTCATTCATTCGTATGATGATGACCAGATCGGCAGTAAGATGACCACTAATTTTGTGGTTATTGAGATGAACCTGACGATCAAGCAGGCGATGCGCTCTCTGATCCGCCAGGCGGCTGACAATGATAATATTTCCACCATCTATGTCCGTAATGAGGATGATACATTCTACGGTGCTATCGAACTTAAAAAACTGATCGTTGCACGTGAGGATAAGCCACTGGATGACTTGATCGTCACCTCCTATCCGTATGTATACGATCGGGAGAATATCGAAGAGTGTATCGAACAGCTTAAAGATTATTCGGAGGACTCCATTCCCGTCCTGGATGACGATAATCATATCATCGGTGTCATCACGGCACAGGATATCATTGAAGTCGTGGATGAAGAGATGGGGGAAGACTATGCTCGTCTGGCAGGTCTGACTGCAGAAGAGGATTTGAAAGAGCCTCTGTTTAAGAGCGTTCGCAAGCGTATTCCATGGCTGATCGTATTGCTGTTCCTCGGATTGGGTGTTTCCAGTGTAGTGGGTATTTTTGAGCATGTGGTGCATGATTTGACACTGATCGTCTGTTTTCAGTCGCTCATTCTTGATATGTCCGGGAACGGCGGAACACAGTCGCTGGCGGTCACTATCCGGGTGATCATGGACAGCAATCTGACCGGCAGGCAGCAGGTGAGGTTGATTTTTAAAGAAATGCGCGTGGGTTTGGTCAACGGAACAACACTGGGATTGATTTCCTTTTTGCTGATCGGTCTGTATATTCTTTTGCTTAAAGGAAGGACGCCCGCCTTTGCTTTTGCCACTTCCGGCTGTATCGGTATGGCTTTGACGCTTGCTATGACAGTGTCCAGTTTGATGGGGACGGTGATCCCACTGACATTTAAAAAACTTAAGGTCGACCCTGCTGTCGCCTCCGGACCGTTGATCACCACGATCAATGATTTGGTAGCGGTCGTGACGTACTACGGATTGGCTTGGGTGTTGTTGTTAAAAGTGCTTCATTTAGGTGGATGAGAAAGGCTTGTGGTATTCAAATGAATGTAGTCGTGGCGCAATCGGGCGGACCTACAACGGTGATCAACGCTTCTTTGGCAGGGGTGTACAGACGGGCACGGGAATTCGGTGATGTGCAGACGGTTTTCGGCTCTTTCTACGGAATAGAAGGAATTATCCATGATCGGTTGATCCCCTTGAATGAGCGGTTGTCAACAGATGAGGAGACGACCTTGCTCCGCCAGACGCCGGGTTCTGCTCTCGGTTCATGCCGGTACAAATTGCCTGCTGTATCCGATGCTCCGGCGGTGTACGAACAGATTCGTTCAACATTGAAAAAGCATGATATTGGCGCATTCTTTTATATTGGCGGCAACGATTCCATGGACACCGTGCTGAAACTGTCGTCGTATTTTGAAGCTGTCGGATCTCCTGTTCAGGTGATGGGTGTACCGAAGACGATCGACAACGATCTAATGGGGACTGACCATACTCCGGGATACGGTTCGGCGGCAAAGTATATTGCAACTGTTATGCAGGAGATTATTCGTGACTGTACGGCATATGATTTGGATTCGGTTACCATTGTTGAAATCATGGGGCGTGACACC
>JAZLKY010000208.1:0-1658 GCA_045597885.1 Acutalibacteraceae bacterium
GGAATTGATTGCCGCCCCTGTCAGAGCGGTCGATCTGCGAGCCGGTGCCGCTATCGTGCTGGCGGGATTGGCAGCACGGGGCTGTACTGAGGTGGAGGATGTCCACTACATTGAGCGTGGATACGAGAATATTGTGGAAAAACTGACCAGCCTGGGAGCGGACATCCGGCATTTTGTCCGCCCCGACGGCTTTGAAGAGGCACTCCGTGCCTGACGGATAAATGAGAGGATCAGCATGATTCAGTATTGCTCTTTATACAGTGGCAGCACCGGAAACTGTACCTATATCGGTTCAGCCGCCGGCGGGATACTGGTGGATGCCGGCGTGTCCGCCAAGCGGATCGAGCAGGCGTTGGCACAACGGCAGATTGATCCGCACAGTATCCGGGCACTCTTTGTTTCCCATGAACACAGCGACCATATTGCCGGATTGCCGGTGCTGTGCAAGCGCTACGGCTGGCCGGTGCTGGCATCGGCAGGCACACTGGATGCTTTGGCAGAGAAGGAGAAGGTTCTGCCTTCACAGAGACTGTACGCTTTGCAGTCCGGCACCCCGGTCGCAGTGGACGATATACAGGTCACGCCCTTTGCGGTCCCGCACGACAGCCGTGCCTGCCTGGGATTCCGGATGGATGACGGACAGGGACATGCGGTGGCGCTGGCTACCGATATGGGACGGATGTTGCCTTCGGTTTTATCGGTTCTCACCGGTTGCCAACTGATACATATCGAATCCAATCACGATCCGGAAATGCTGCGCAACGGTCCTTACCCGTACCCCTTACAACAGCGCATCCTTGGTGACGGCGGACACCTGTGTAATGAGGCGTGCGCCGCCGTTTTGCCTCATTTGGTAGATAGTGGGGCTGTCCGGATTGTGCTGGCACATTTGAGCCAGCATAACAATACCCCGGCACTGGCAGAAAAGACGGCGCTGGCGGCATTGCAGGCGGCAGAGATGACGGTGGGGAAGGATTTTTATTTGCAGGTCGCTGCACCGGTCGGAGCCGGAGCGGTCCAGACGGTTGGAGAATGAGAAGGAACGTAAAGCCTGAAAGATGATTCTTTCGTACTTGACATTGGCGGTATATCCGCAAAGAGAGGAAATGAAAGTACATATGAAGAGACGGATTGTTTGTATTTTGACTGTTATTTGTCTGATGCTGTTACCGTTTTATGGCGTGAGCGGGGCATCTTCTGTGATCACAACCCGTTCTTCATTGAAGGTGCTGTGTATCGGTCACAGTTACGGGCTTGATCTTGGGCAAACGCTGTTTACATTGGCAGATACGCAAAATGTGGATATGACTGTCGGTGTGGCATATGCCAATAACACTTCTCTTGTCACCCATCGTAATGCGCTTGGCTGTGATTGGATATACGGTTTTCACGGGGATGTGACCGATGCATACTACCGGGAATACAGTCCGGATGCTCCGCAGGGAAAACAGGAGAACAAACGGCTCAAGGATATGATCGGCGGACAAAGGTGGGATTATATCGTTCTGCAGGAATGCATCCCCGAAGCCGGCAATTATGAATCGTTGACCAAGTTTTTGACCGAATTCACCCAAGAGATCAAGAGGACTTGTCCGAACACCGGTGTCAAGATCATGATCGACGGGATCTGGTCGTTGGAAAGCCCGAAGGTGATTTCG
>JAZLKY010000209.1:0-4907 GCA_045597885.1 Acutalibacteraceae bacterium
GATGATCCTCACCAATGAGCAGGCAGAACTGACCGATTGCATCATGAAAGAACTGGACCGTGGTGTCACCTTGTTGGATGCCACCGGCGGCTACACCGGCAAACGGCGGAAAATGCTGTTGTGTGCCGTCAGTAAAGAAGAAGTCATCCGCCTCAAGCGGTTGACTTTTCGGATTGATCCGGGCGCATTCTTTATGATGCTGACGACCGACGAGGTGGTCGGTTTCGGGTGGCAGAAGCCGGAAGAGGAAGAGATCTGAATCAACAAAGAAATAGGGGGATAGGAAAAAATGGTCGGAATGAACGAACCGAACCGAAACCGTTGCAATACAACGGTTTCGGCTTTGCCCGACTGCGTACAAAGGTACGCCGAGGGTGAGGTTCGTTTATAGCAAAAAGGTAATCTTTTTTTAATGCTTTTAAGAAAAACCGGAATAAATCGAAAAGTATCGTTTTTATAACGCTTTTTGGTACGATTTATCCTCACTATTTCTGCCTTTTTGCGATCCGGACATTTTTAACATCCCCCTTCATCCCGGCAGTTCGATGTCCGGCGTGCCGAGCGGCACGCTGCCGTCCTCAATATATTCAATACCGCTCTGCTCCAGTTGTCCGAGCAATGCCCGGTAGTATACATCACAGGAAAAGCCCTGCAGCAGGGTGACATAGAACCATCCGTTCAGCGAGGATATCTCCAGGAACAGCGTGCGGTAGGTCGAACCGTCGGTGAAATTCCGCACGCTTTCGATATGCTCCTGCAGGCATCCGTAGTCGATCTTGCCGACATAACTGACAGAAAAGGTGTTGTTCACCGCATCGGCGAGAGCAACTTGGGAAAGCTTTTGTGTTTTTGACCGCACATCGGGCAGGGTGAGCAGTGATTCCAACTGCTCTTTTTTTTGCTGTGCGTAAACCAGCACATTTTCCGGCTGGCTTTGTGTCAAAACTGCGCCACGGGTGCAGGTGCAGAGCGTTCTGACGGCGTGATCGGCAATACGGTTCGGGTAGCGCACGGAGATGGCACTGCACAGCATCCGGTAGTTATACTGATTGCCCAGACCGGGACGCAGATTGAACGAGATGGCACTGACGAGGTCTTTTTGCTCATCCGGATGGACCGTCCATATCGCTTTTGCCATAACAGACGAGAACAGCGCACAGGGGCTGGCATCGTTTTCGTACCCGAACCGCAGGACATCAGATGCTTTTGCCCTGAAATTGTAGGATGTGCGGATATCATCCGTCACATAACCCCCGTCGGCAATGCGAAAAAACGGCTTGTCGGGGGGCGTATAGAACGGAGATGCCGCTTTCATTTTTTCTTCCGGGTAGGGGTTTTCGGTCTCGCCCGGCAAAAACGGGGTCTCCACTGTCCGGATATCCCCCGGCGCAAGGTCGGTATGCAGGTAGCGGCACAGATAGTAATACAGCACCGTTTTCATGAACGGGGTGAATCCGGCGCCGTCCGTCATGACGTGTGTTATATAAAAGTTGACGGTTTTTCCGGCATAGCCGAGAGCGACGACATGGCCGTTGAGTGCTTCACTGCCGAGGGGAAAGCGCAGTTCTCCCGCAAAGACCCGGATCGGCAGGTCGTTGGGGACGGTAACAAGATCACCGTCCTTTTCTTCGATCCTGACCGAAAAATAGGGATACCGCTTGATGGCGGTGTTGGCGGCATCCGCTAATATATCCCCGTCGATTTCATATTTGAGCGTGACCTCGATGCGGATGCCGAACGGCATCTCGTCCGAGCAGAGATAAAACATAGGGTCATAGTATCGCACAGTCATCCCATCCTTTTGCCATTACGGCATATTTCCTGTTTCGATTGATAATTATAGTTATCGGGGAAGAAAAAGTCAAGACGATCCGTCAATCGGGTCATTCCCTTGTATAAGAAAAGAAACCTCGGTTCACAGCCGATTGACAAATCGACAAAATTCGAGTACAATAAAAAGGTAGCAGGGGGGTGTTCATATGGCAGTGACGGTGCGCGAAGTGACGACCAAGCGGGATCTGCGCCTTTTTGTAGATTATCCGAACCGATTATACCGAAGCGTTCCTCAATTCGTACCGGCATTCTACAGCGATGACCTGTCTGATTGGGATCGAAAAAAGAATCCGGCATTTGACTATTGCGAGGCACGGTGCTGGCTGGCATGGCGTGACGGTGAGATCGTCGGGCGGATCGGTGCGATCCTCAGCCACAAATCCAACACAACTTGGGGAACTAACCGGATGCGGTTTTCCCAAGTAGACTTTATTGATGACCCGGAAGTCTCGGATGCGCTGTTTGCTACAGCAGAAGCCTGGGCAAAAGAAAAAGGGTGTCATCAGATCCACGGCCCACTCGGATTCTGCGATCTTGATCGGGAAGGGATGCTGGTCGAGGGATTTGATCAGCGCAGTATGTTCATCACCTATTATAATCACCCTTATTACAACGAACATCTGCAACGGCTCGGATACCGCAAGGATGTGGATTGGGTGGAATACAAGATCACCGCCCCCGCCCCCGACAGTCCGCAGGGCGTGAAACTGCACCGCATCGCCGAACACGTCATACGGCAGAAGAATCTCCATGTGGCAAAACTCAAACGCAGTCAGTACAGCACCGTTCTCCCGCAGTTTTTTGCGTTGGTGAACGAGGCGTACGCACCGTTGTACGGCGTAGTGGAACTCAATGACCGGCAGATCACCAAGTACGCAAAGAAATTTGCCCCCCTGATTGATCCCGACTATGCCTGTTTTGTCATGGATGAGAACGAACAACTGGTCGCATTCGGTGTATGCGCCCCCTCGGTGGCGTCAGCCATGCAGAAGTGTCACGGGCATCTGTTCCCCATCGGCTGGGCGGAAGTGTTGCGGTCATTGAAGAAAAATAATGCCGTCGATATGTTCCTCATTGCCGTCAAGCCGTCGTTGCAGGGGGTAGGGCTCAACGCCATCGTGCTCGATCACCTGATTAAAGGAGCGGCAAAAAACGGCATTCGCTACGCAGAGACCGGTCCTCAACTGGAAATCAATGAAAAGATCCTCTCCCAATGGAAGATGTTCGATAAAGAACAGCACAAACGCCGTCGGTGTTACATAAAGGATCTGTGATATAAACCCGGCAACAAAGCAAATCCCTTGCGGGGTTTGTGAAAGAGGAGCGCTCTCTTTATTACAGCCTTGTCTTGCAAAGGTCTGCAAATTTTGTCATAATGAAAAAAAGTTGTGGGGGGATCCGATGCACACGTTATTTGTCACTCTGAACTATTTGTCGGTCTTCGTGATGATTGCCTGCGTCGTGATCGTTGCGACGCACGAGAGCAGTAAAATGCAGAAACTGGCGATGATGGTCTGTATTATGCTGCTCATTTGCTGTGTCGGTTTTCTCATCAAAAGCGAGGCGCAAACGGCAGATACGCTCATCGTCGGGCAAAAGCTTGTATACGCCACCGTAACGCATGGAATGTATTTAATGCTCCTCTTTCTCCTCGAATACTGCAAATTCCGCATTCCGAGGGTGGTGCGGTGGATCATGCACGGTGTCAACCTGTTTCTCACCGTAGTGGTTCTCACGCTCGACCATCATCATCTTTTCTATGTTTCTTACTGGGCGGAGAATGCCGGCGATCACGTCGATCTGGTCAAGGAATACGGTCCGCTCCACGCCCTCGCTGTAGCAGTCTTCGTTCTCTATATGGCGGCGGCAGTTTGGGTGGCGATCGAATTTTCCGTTAAAAACATCCGAAAGAGAAGCCGCTATGTCTGGCGGCTGCTGATCGCCGTCAGTCTGCCCTGCCTTGCCTATATCATTCCCAAAGTCACGGGGAACGACAACGAATTGCAGCCAATCGCATTTGCACTCTTTACCGTCATGCTGATCGGTATGGTATATAAGAGCAACCTCTATGACATCAATAATATTGCTACACAATATTCCATTCGTTCCGTACAGCATGCTTTGGTCGTCTTTGATAAAGAATATCATTATAAAGGCTGCAACGAAACAGCGCTCAACCTATTCCCCTGCCTTGCCGATGCCGTTATGGACAAAGATATCCGTCCCATCTCCGACACACTGGGGCAAAGTCTTGACGGCACACTCACCGAATATGTCAACGGGGAAACGATCTATCGCATCACCGTTCGTCCCGTCAACATGGGCGAGGTCGTGATCGGGCGAGTCGTGTGGTTTGAAGACGTGACGATGGAACGCAAATACACGGATCTTTTGCAAGAGCAGAAGCTCGCACTCGAATCCCGTGTGGAAACGCTCTACGATATCAGTAACAAGGATGATATGACAGGGCTGTCCAACCGCAGGCGTTACGAAACGGCGATCGCTTCACTGCGTGAAAAGGATGACCTTTCCACTGTCATCGTAGTGGGAATAGATATCAACGGACTGAAAGCCGCCAACGACACGATCGGTCATAAGGCGGGCGATGAACTTATCATCGGCACCGCCGAGGTACTGGTACGGGTGTTTGGGGAGCTCGGCACCGTGTACCGCACAGGCGGAGACGAATTCTTCGTTATTATGACCGGAGCACCCGTCAGTGTGGAATCAGTGCAGCTTGCCCTGAAAAAGGAGATTGAGGCGTGGCACGGTATTTTAGTGGATCGGCTGTCGCTTGCATACGGATTCGTGTGCGGAAAAGATCATCCCGAAATGAATATCGACGAAATGATGATCGCCGCCGACCGGGCAATGTACCGTCACAAGGATGCCTATTATGATGCCGCAGAAGAAGCAAGAAGACAATAAAAAACCGTAAAAAAAGAAAACCTATCCGTCGGACGGACTGTTTTTGTTTGTACGAATCCTGCAGTTTGATAACTCTTGAAAGAATCAGCGCTTGCTGAACTGCGGCGCACGGCGGGCGGAGCACGGTGTCAGAGAGCGGTATGACA
>JAZLKY010000210.1:0-9287 GCA_045597885.1 Acutalibacteraceae bacterium
ACACTGGCTATAATGGCTACAATATATATCAAAAGCTCAATCAATGATACAAATACCCCCATATAGTTATGAAACGAACTGTAAAACCCATATAGTAGCGTATAAGAATTATGCGCCAGCATTAAAGAAAAGGGGATCACGTATTTGTATTGTCGTATGACTGCCGATGCCAACAAGCTTATCGTATCCAACCGTCGATCGACATGATCATACGGATCGCAAACACCTTTTCGGTAAGTGCCGATTATCTTTTGGGTATTTCGGAAAAAACAACATTGGATGTTACCGGGTTGGATGTCGGAACGATTTCTCATTTACAGGAACTGGTGAATGATCTGAGGAGAAAAAGCATTTGACTAAAAAAGATGACAAAAAGAGCCCCCGCAACATCGGACATTCGGTGTTGCGGGGGCTGATTTTCTTATTATTTACCGACATTGACGGCAGAGCCGGTGGCGATCGCCACACCCATCTGATTGAGTGCCATTTTATAATACGGATCATTCTCCAATTCAATGGTAGAGGCGGTAGCACGTTGCTGATCGGTCAGTGCGACCGGCACATCCGGCTTGATCCCGACATTCTCCCATGAACCGCTTTTGATCAAGCTGTATTCCCCTGCTGTGAGCCGCAAGGCGGAAGAGTCCGAATCAAGGACAAAATATTCCTGATACTTTGCTTTGCCGGCGGAGGTCTCTCCAATGACCGTAGTCAATCCGAAATCCTGCAACGCCCCGGCAAAAAGCTCCGCTTCTCCGGCAGTGACCTTGTTGATCAAGGTGGTGGTAGCGATGCTCAACTGACTGCTCCCGGTCGATGATAACTTTGTGACCGTCCCGTCTTTTGCCGTCCGGGTACCGTACTGACCTAACGGCATGAGGAACGACAGGATCTCCTCCAATGTCTCCCCGGAGCCACCGACATTGTCCCGCAAATCAAACACCAACGCCGTGGCGCCACCCTCCAGGAGAGCGGAAACGGTCGCCTTCAACTGATCTGCCGTATTCTCATAAAATGCCGTCACCCGGATATATCCCACGGAATCCTTCATCGTTCCTTGGGCGCTGCGGATCTCATACTGGAACGGTGTCAATTCAAAAGCAAGCGACTGATCACCTCGCTTGGCACTGATGAGCACCTTTTCGGCGCTGTCGAGCTTTGCCTGCAGATCGGCAGAGGATACTGAACCGATATCCGTCCCATCCAATGCCACAATAACATCCCCGGTCTTCAAGCCAGCCTTGTCCGCCGCCGAATCCGTACTGACACGGCTGACGACCATGTTCCCTTTAGCATCCCGGTTCACCTGTACACCAATGTCCTTCGAATAGCCCGACATCCGCAACTTTTCCGCCACATAATCATCGGGGGAATAGCAGGCGGCATAGCTATCTCCTATACCACTGATATACCCTTTGGTAATGGACTGACGTAGCAGTTCTTCATCCAGCTCCGGATAGTATTCCCGCACCTTCTTGTCAACGCCGTTGATGTGGGCATACATCGCCTGCCGTTGGGATACCGACTGCACCTGCCGGTTGAAGTAACGGATGGCAAGCATCATAGTCACCGATATCGCCAGTGCCGCTGTCAGGATCAGCAGAGTGATCGCCGTACTGACAGTGATTTTTTTCTTCATCGGGAAAACTCCTTTTCCGGTCAGTTTACGTTCGGGCTGACATAGGTGTAAAGCGGATTGACCGCTACGCCGTCCAACCGCACCTCAAAGTGCAGATGCGGTCCGGTGACATCGCCGCTCTTTCCGGCTCTGCCGATGACGGTCTGCCCGCCGACGACCTTTTGCCCGACATAGGCATACATGGCGGAACAGTGGGCATACAGTGTGCTGACCTCCTGCCCGGAACTGTTCTTGCCGTGACTGATGATACAACTGTAGCCGTAGCCATAGCTCCAGCCGGTGCCGTAATAACTGGAATTGTTGACGGCGATCACCGTGCCGTCTGCCGCCGCCACGATATTCTCACCGTAGATGGGGATCGGACCGTTGGCGATATCGATCCCGCGGTGCATCGTCCCCCAACGGGGACCGTACACATCGGACAGTGCCCGCACGGTGGGGACCGGCCAGAACATCTTCCCGTTATAGGTGCCGGTACTTCCCCCGGCGGATTGGCTCGCCTGCCGGATAAGCTCGGTGATAGCGTTGTTGGCTTGCTCGATCGCTTCTTCGGTGCGCTTGAGCTGACTGTTGTAGCCGGAAACGGTGGATTGCAGGTTCCGTACCTCGGTCTGAGCGGCGGCACACAGGGTGTCCAGCTCCCGCTTCTTGGCATCCGATTTGGATTTCAGGGCTAAAACATCATCCTTTTGTTCTTCCAGTTTCTTTTTATCCTGCTCCAAGGCGGCTTTTTTCTCATTGATCTGCCCGATCGCCGCCTCCAAGGCATCAATGCCCGCCTGCCCTTTGGCGGTAATACGCCGGATGACCTGAGACTTGAGCAGATAGTCGGTAAAATTGTCGGTATTCAGTAATAACTGAAAAGAAGAAAGATCTCCGGTCTTCACCACCACCCGCAGATACTGATCGACTCTCTCCCGTGTTGCGGCGATCTCCTCTTCTTTCTGCCGGATCTCGGCTTCTGTCTGTTCTATCTCCCGTTGCTTGGAAGAAACCTGTGCGTTCAGACCGCTCAACTGTTGGTCCAGCAGATCGATCTGCTGTTCCACGGTATCGATCTGGGAATCGATCAGATCTTTGCGCTTTTGGCTTTCGGACAGATCGCTTTTGGCATCGGACAACTGTCCTTCGATCTGCGCTTTTTTTTCCTCCAACGAGGCAATTTCGTTTTCCAACTGTTCTTTCGTTTTGGCGGCGGTGACGGAAAAGTGACTGCCGCAGACGAGCAGGACAGCCGCCATCGTGACGGCGGTGATCCGGGATAAACGCCCTTTTTTCATGAGCGCATTCCCCCCTCCCGTTTCAGATACCGGGTGGTAGAAATGATACTGCCACACATGCCCACCATTGTACCGCCCACCAGAAATCCGGCAAGCAAAACATCCCAAACAGCAGAAAAGGGTAATAAACTCAGCAAGACACCGAAGTGGAAATTCTGTGCCAACCGGCTGTACAGCAGATACATCAACCCGTAGCCGATGCCGCCGGCAGTCAGTCCCAGTATGATCCCCTCGATCACAAACGGGAACCGGATAAATCCGTCGGTAGCCCCTACTGACTTCATAATATAGATCTCTAACCGACGGTTATATACTGTCAACTTTATGGTGTTGGCAATAATAAACAGAGAAACAGCCAGCAAAACAATGATGATCGCTCCGCCAATGCCAAGCACCATGCGCCTGACACGGGTAAGGGTAGCAGCCAAATCGCCGTCATAAGAGACGCTCTCTACGCCGTCTAATTCTTTGACAGACCGTAACGTGGTATCAAACTGTTCCAAATCCGCCAAAGAGACAATATAGGCATCCTGCAATGGATTATCTTCTCCCTGCAGGCTTTCATAAGTCTCCGGCGGCAGGTCGTTTTTGTACCGTTCCAGCATCTCTTCTTTGGAAATAAAAGCCACCGAAGCAATATTCGGCATTGTCTGCAAGCCGTCTTTCACCTGTTGGACAACAGCATCATCGGCATCGGCATCCAGATAGACCGCCACCACATTCTGCTCATATACAGTCTGGAACAGATGATCAATATTAACAAAAGCAAGGTAAGAAAACCCGGTCAAAAAAAGGCAACTGATCAACACACCGATACTCGCCAACGCCATGAAACGGTTCTGCCATGTGTTGCGCAGACCTTCGCCGACCAGATACCGCACATCATGAGAGCGCATCACAGGGCATCACCTCCCATCGGTGCCGGCACGGGGAACTCTTCACCGGGCGGTGAGACCTTCCCGGTGTCGGACACGATTCGCCCGTGTTCCAGCGTGATAACACGGTGATTGAACCGATGCACCAGCTCATGGGCGTGTGTGACCATCAGCACTGTTGTCCCCTTCTCATTGATCCGGGACAGCAGTTCCACAATATCATAAGACATCTGCGGATCGACATTGCCCGTAGGCTCGTCCGCAATGATCAGATCAGGATTGTTTACCAATGCCCGTGCCAATCCCACACGCTGTTGCTCGCCACCGGACAATTCTCTGGGATAGCGGTCTGCCTTCTCACGCAGATCCAACAGCTCCAACACCCGGCGGACACGGTTCCGGATATCACGCTTGGTGCGACCGATCACCCGCATCGAAAATGCCACATTCTCATATACCGTCATGGTGTCGATCAGTCGAAAATCCTGGAACACGATCCCCATCGTGCGGCGAAAATAGGGGATCTGCTTACGCTTTAACCGGGAAAGACGATAATTGTTCACGATGACTTCACCGGATGTGGGTACTTCTTCCCGCATGATCAGCTTTAAGAACGTGCTCTTCCCGGCACCGGATGCACCGACAATAAAAGCAAATTCCCCATCGTCAATATGTAAATTGACATCTTCCAGCGCATGGCTTTCCGAATCATAGTTTTTATAGACACTGCGAAACTCGATCATAGACGAACCTCCTTGATCGGTAGGTAAGGCACGGCATCCGCTATAAACAGTATACGGGAAACCGTCGGGAAAAGGCAAGTGAGAAATTTTGTCAGCAAAATCTCCGACAACCGCCGGCGCACCGCCGTCGGTTGTCGAATCAGCCAACTCAATATTTCACGGGATTGGCGCTGAGATACTTCTTCACCATCAAGGCGACCTTGAATACGATAGCATCATCAAACTCCCGCAGATCCAGACCGGTCAGCCGCTTGATCTTCTCCAGGCGATAAACCAGCGTGTTCCGGTGAACAAACAATTTGCGGGAGGTCTCGGAAACGTTCAAATTGTTCTCAAAAAACTTCTGGATGGTAAACAGCGTTTCCTGATCCAGTGAGTCGATAGACCCTTTTTTGAACACCTCTTTGAGGAACATCTCGCACAGTGTCGTGGGCAACTGATAGATCAGTCTCGCCACCCCCAGGTGATCATATGTGATGATCGACTTTTCGGTGTCGAAAACCTTCCCGACTTCAAGAGCGACCTGTGCCTCCTTAAAAGAAGTAGCAAGACTGCGCACTTCTTCCACGACCGTACCGATACCGATGACCGATTGGGTATAGAACTCTCCGCTCAGCGTATCCACAATGGAACGGGCAAGATTCTCCAGATCCTTCGTCTCGATGCCGGAACGGATCTCCTTCACCAAAGCGATATCCGTCTCATTGATATTGATCACAAAATCCTTCGCCTTATCGGGGAACAGATTCTGGATCACATCAAAAGCCGACACCTCTGACCGGGACATCACCCGGATCAGCAAAACCACCCGGCTCACATCGTTAGTAAACCGCAGTTCCCTTGCTTTCAGATAGATATCACCGGGAAGAATATTATCGAGGATCACATTCTTGATAAAATTGCTCCGGTCAAATTTTTCATCATAGTATTCCTTGATGTTGCTCAACGAAACAGCCAACAGAGAAGCGTACCGGGTGGCTGCATCGTCAGTCCCCTCCACGAACAGAAGGTATTCCCCACTGGGATGGCTGCCAAAAGCCAAAAATGTGTAACCGCTGCAAACAAAAGGTTGTGTTTCCGTAAGGCTATCCGTGCTGATCTCCGCCGGCGTTTCTCCGATCCGTCCCAAATCACTGCAGGCGATAATAGTCATACTTTCATCAATAACGCCCACCGTTCGGTCAATGGCCTCTTTGGTCTGATGAATGATTCCCTGAAACAGGCGACTGGACATACAGTATTCCACTCCTTCTCCTGCACACAACGGTGCAAACTTTTTGTCTCTGCCATCAAAGGCGGGGGGTACATGCTCCCCCTTATAAGGGTATGATATTTATTGTACACAATTTTTGACCATTTTGCAAGGAGATTTCTATAAAAAATTGTGTTTTTTTCGTAAAAAGATTAATTTGCTCTAACTTTCGGCAAAAAGCAACTGTTTTCACCATGCAAAAAACCGCCCTGCGATCTGCAGAGCATCCGAAAGAGCGCCCTGCAACGAAACAGATCCCTGCAGGAGGGGTGTAAAGCCTGTAAAATGTGCTTCGCACGTGAAATACGCCCGCAGGCGTGTGATCTGTCTGTTTGCCTTGATATATCATCGGGGGGAAGACCGCCGAGCGAGATGAATTCCATCATACGGTCGGTGACATTGATAATAACACTGCCACAGAAACTGTTTCCGGTTATCAAACGAATGCTGAGATGGGCAATCTGCTTTGATGCCACTCATCGTCTGTAGACTCAAAGTATGCATCTCGGTATAATTATTAATAAGATTGGAGGTTTTTACCCATGTCTATTATTGAAGTATTCGGAAGGAATGTCCGAAAGTACCGGCTGGAGCTCGGCGTATCTCAAGAAAAGTTTGCTGAGCTTTGTGGATTGCACCGAACATATATTAGTGATATCGAATGCTTTCAAAGAAATGTTTCCCTGGATACAATTGACAAGATAGCGAAAGCACTTAATATACATCCGAATGTATTATTACTCGATCCAAGAGGGGATGATAAATGATGAATGCTACAGAACTTGGACAAAAAATTCTCGACTATTGCAACACCTTCAAAGTGCCGGAGGATTATATTTATGATATTCTGATTGATCAAAAGGTTGTGCCCATGATCCGTGGAAAAGCGACGGAATATGCCGTGCTTTTAATGTTACAGGAAAAGTTGAACAGCCATGAGTGGTCCGTTGCCAAGCTTAACTTGAATGCGCAAACAGGCACACATGATGAAGATGTTACTATCACGCACCAAAGGACCGGAATCATTATCAAGGTCGAGTGCAAAAACGCTGTGCGAGGCAGCTTTAAATACTCTGACCGTGCCAGGTTTAGCCACGAACCATTTTGCAAGATCAAATGTCATAAGAGCCGTAGTGATTTAAGCAAAGCATCAACAACTAACGACAGATACTTGGTCGGAGATTTTGATCTTGTTATTTCCAATTTATCAAACGCCGTTATTGCCGGGGCAACATACTCAGAAGATTTTGAGCTTGTTGACGACGAAAGAGTAATTCATAAACTGTCAGAATATTACAGATGTGCTCCTGAATTTAAGGATCTGTTCGACGCAACTTACTCAGATTGGAGATTTGCCATGTCAGAGGATATGGCTGTCGGTGGTGTAATACCGAGAACGCCGGGCGTTCTTCTACACGACGACCCTGTGTGGCGTCCGGTAAACGAGCTTGAAGGGGCTCTGTCAAAATTCGTCAGAGCACACAGAAACAGAATGGGAAGACGATGATTATGCAAAAGGGGCACATCAAGTGACCCCTTTTTAATAATTCAAAATAAACAACTCTTTACCTTTTTTGCGTTTTCCTTTATGTCCGTCTTGAAGCCTTAATCCTTCTTTTTGGTCATCTGTTCGATTAATGCAATAATTCCATTCCTTGTCATAGATGAAAGGCATGAACGAATACATGTTTCTTATATCTTCACAGTCATCGTAGGTTATGAATAATTTCAGCCGATCGTTTTCCTCTTTGATCGCCTCGCAAAGACGCAAATGGTCCTCGTGGGAGAAAAAGCATGTATAGAACTTATCCTGATCTGCGTTGTAGTATGGGGCATCTACAAACAAGAGGCTGCCATCCGGCATGGAGTGAATGCATTCAATGGCATCTGAACACCGCAATTCGACCCCTTGCAGTTTGCTACTGGTACGTTTAATATTGGCTGGCCAATTCTCAGGACGCATACTGTATTTGTCGCCATACCCAAAATAGCAATTCTGAAATTGCATTATTCCACTATAAGATATCCTGTTTAGATAAAACCATCTTGCGGCAGTTTCAATTTCATTGGTAGGTTTATATTCATTTTTGTAATAATAATGAGCTTCTCTTGAAGGATATTCAAATCGTGAAATGATATCAATCAACTCGTTAGGATTATCTCGAATAATTTGATATACAAGCATTAAACTCTCATCGAGGTCGTTGAGAATATTTATTTCGCTTTTCTCTTTATAGAAAAAAACCGATGCTCCTCCAGCAAAGGGTTCACAATAAACTTTGGTTTCAATTAAGTGCTCGGAAATAAGCTTGCGAGCATAAAATTTGCCTCCGGCATAACGAAAAGGACTATTTATGGCTGGCATAATTATTCCTCCCGATTCTTTCTTTTTGAATTGAATAGCCATTCATTTTCGATTGTGTCGTAGGAAATTCCATGTGAGGCGCAAAAGGTCTTAAACATCTTCATTGCTTTCATATTAGGTTTGACTTTGTTGAGCTCCCACCTGTTAATTGTTGATACCGCAACATGCAACTCGTTTGCTAAATCTTCTTGAGTATAATATGCCTTTTGTCTTGCTATTCTGATTTCATCTCCCAAGCTCATCAAGCATCCTCCTCGCATTAATTTCCAATATTATAGCATATTATGAGCATTATTTCAATATGCTTCGGAACATTTGCGAAAGATGTTTTGTACAACAAATGACAGTCTTATAGAATATTGAAAACAGAAAGACTGTGTGATATACTTAAATTGAAAATATGAACAAGAGGTTAGTAATATGGCAAAAGGTATAATTTATGTGATGACAACGGTGGTTCCTGGATTGATTAAAATTGGCAAAACAAGAACGGATAATTATGAAAGTAGGATGTACCAGTTAGAACGGAATGGATATTTTAATGTTGTGGGACTTAAAAGAAAGTTTGCAATAGAAGTTGAAGATTACGATGAAAAAGAAAAACTCCTTGATGAAATTTTCGGCAAAAGCAATGTTCAAGGCAGTGAATTGTTTTCATTAGATGCAGATTTAGTTGTCCAATTACTGTCCTCATTCGAGGGCAAGCAAATTTTTCCTGAAACATTAACTAAAGAAGAAGTCTTTATTGCTGCTACTGAAGAACATAAAATCAAAGAAGATTGGGCTCTTATTCCAGATGGTAAGTATTATCTATCCCAAAATGTAAAGGGTTTTGGCAAGGTTACGGCAACGATGGTTGTTATAGATGGCAAACTTTCCGTTGAAAAAGACAGTATATGTGCGCCAACCAAGGAGGGCTGGGTGCCTGAGGCAAGAAAGAATGCTCCGATCAAGGATAATATTCTTCTTGAAACAACAGATGCAAATTCTCCATCAACTGCCGGGTGGATTGCATTAGGGCACTCAAATAACGGATGGTCTGTTTGGAAAGATTCCAAAGGACAACCGATCAATATATATAAAAAATAATATATTAAGCACAAAATCCACTCGGGGTAATCCGACGGGGTCTT
>JAZLKY010000211.1:0-1557 GCA_045597885.1 Acutalibacteraceae bacterium
CGAGTTCTTCCAAGGTGATATAATCCGTATCCTTTTGATCGGCGGTGAATACCCCCAGCAGAGATTGCAGATCGGCAGTGACATCGGAACACCAGCGCAGGCGGATATCGGTCGTATCGGTGGGAATAAAGAAAAACAGCAAAGCAGCCAGAACGGTGCTGAGCAGGGCGGCAACAGTAACAGCTCCCCACCGATTGCCCAACAGCCGGTACCGTTCCAGCCGGGAAAACAACTGCCGTCCGCAGTATTGATCCCGTGTGACCAATGGGAAACCGCCTGCTAAATAAAAGGCAACGGCGACAGCGTCGTTGGAACTGTCTCCGTACAGTAGGATCACTAGCAGGATCGCTCCGCAAAACAGCAGGGGCGGCCAAGCTCGCTGAGAGATCCGCACGACGAAAAAGATCAGGCAGGAGATGCCGATATTGAGGATCATATGTACGATCGCCATGTTACCGGGTGTAAACCAGTCGGATTCCTCCGGCATATTGTTCAGCCACCAACCCATAAAGCCGGTGACAGCATTCCAAATATCGGTGATCGGCTTCTGAATAAAGATGAGCCACAGTATCCCGCACAGCAGTGCCTGTGTCAGTAGGATCGGAAGGGTGAACCAATGGCGTGTGAACAGGGACAGCAACGCCAGTGTCAGCAATGTCTGCCAAAGAACGGGGAACAGTCCTACCGGGTAGGCAAACTGAACATCCTGTAACAGACAGGTACCCATTGCCAGCATCCAACAACTGAATACTTCCCACAGAAATTCGGTGAGAGATTCTTTGGACGGGCGTTTTTTGGCAATGACCAGATCACTTTTTACCGTTTTCACAGCCCTGCCCCCACTTTCTCACCGATCTCATCCGAAACCGACAGGAATATGGGAGCAAGCGGACTGTCGTGTGCAATACGGTGAACGGCAGGGTGCGGCTTGCCCGGTTCCGGGATATAGACAGCTACGGTGTGTCCCCGATCCTCCAGCTCTTTCATCTCGGCAAGCAGACCGGCGGCAGGCTGGTCGGTGATCAATATAATCACCCCGGCTGAGCGCAGAGAGACCGCTTGCAGATGATCGCTGTCCAAAACAGATTCCTCCCGCCGGAAGGGTAACTGTGTCAGCATCTGCATCACCCGGTCAAAGCTGCGGCTGTCCCGCAGCCGACAAGATTCCTCCTCCGGCTGGGGAACGGTATCCGGCAAACGCAGGGGGCAGTAGTGGACAGTCTTACCCCGATCAAGGGCGTACTGCCCCAAAGAAGCGGCGATCTCGGTAGCAATATCCGCTACCGCTTCTGCATTGATCCCCTGGCATGCTGTGTCCAGCAAGATCAGCATCTGCGGATTCTCCTGCGCCTCAAATTGCCGAATGTACAGAGTGTGTGTCCGGGCTGTCTGCTTCCAGTGGATGCGCTTGACCGGATCTCCGGGCTGATACTGACGGCTGTCACCGAACAATTCCCCACTGGGTGCATTCCGCACCTGCGTGGCGGCAAATCCGTTGGTCCGGCTGGATAGGTTCTCTGTGAGGGATAGATCGTATATCCGGGGACGGACATCGAG
>JAZLKY010000212.1:0-5216 GCA_045597885.1 Acutalibacteraceae bacterium
CGTCCGGAAAACACCGGCTTGCGAGGGGCGGCACTGCGTGGCGCAGGCGGCAACGCCTTCTTCATCGACAAGCTGATCTTGCCGTCCTCTCCGATGCTCATGACCTTGACCTTGACAGTCTGCCCCTCGGTCACAAAATCACGGATCTCTTTGACGTAAGTAGGTGCCACTTCGGATATGTGTACCATACCGGTCTTTTTATCCGGCAGATCCACAAATGCGCCAAATTTTGTGATCCCGGTCACAGTCCCCTCTAAAATTGCTCCGACCTCTAACTGCATAAACTTCTTTTATCCCCCTGCTTTATTTTGAGAACTGGTAGATCTGGTCATTAGGGTAGACATACCCCTCCTCACGCAGATGCTGTTCCAGATAGCTCTGATAATCCTTTGACTGACCGTCCAGATCCTCATTGATCAAAGTTGCTTTGGTGATCTCCTCCGACAGGCGGTCAATTTCTTTCTGCTTTTCATTGATTTGAGATTGGAGCTGAACCGTCTTGACCAATGCAAAAATAATACACGCTACCACAACGATCCGCAGGATCCAATTCGGTTTGTGTTTACTACGCATCTTCTTTTTCATCATGCCACTCCCATGAAATCTCATAGGGATACGACCGTCCCCAAATATACACTCTTTATTTTATAAGAAAACGTTGAAAATTTCAAGAGGTTTTTGATATTTTTTTGCTTTGTTTTGAATATTTTTTTCTTTTTTTGATCCAACTGACCGTATCCGGCAAAAATTTGTTTTCAATAGAGCAAATCAGTATTCTTTTTTTCTCTTCGATGCGGCGCACACATTTTTGCACGCCCCGACGGAAACCCAACAATGATCGGTAAAGCCACTCGCCGCACCAACGGGCACAGCTCCGCCGCTCTGCCACGAAGCCGATTCCCGCTCCGATGAACAACAACGGATGGAACCGACCGTCCATCACCGCCAGCGCATAGAAAAACGTGCAAAAAGCGGCGACCACCCCAAAGAACGCATCAAAGCCAAAACGAAACACCCGTCTGCGGCTGTATAAGCGTCCGACCGCCGACATTCCGCCGAATATGATACCGAGTAAAAAGCCAAGCCCGCCACTGCGGATCAGCAGTATCGCCTGCTGTCTGACTGTCCAATCCATAGATTTTCCCTCATCGGAACAGCCGGGCGAAAAAGCCCCCTTGTTTCGGTTCAGTGTAACTCAATGCGGCAATATGTCCGTCCAATTCCAGTGCGCCGTCCTCTAAATCCAGGCGGGTAATATGCAGCCCCGTTCCCTGCACCGAAACCGTGCCATAGGATGTCTGTACCCGTATCAGCGTTTCGTCAAACCGGTCAACGCCACCGACACCCGACATTTCCAGATGTCCTCGGTCCTGCATCAGCAGGCGGTGCGGCTGACGGGGTTCCGCTTTATCCATCCGTTCCATAAACAGCGCCCCTTTCTCCGGGCAAACGTCCGCAGAGATCTGCCCAGTACATTGTATGGGCGCTGATAAAAAAATATGCCGTCTATTCCATGATCCGGTACAACAATGCCGCATCGTTTTTATTGACCGTCTCCTGCACGCTGATGACCTGCACCCGCAGCATCCGTGCGCCAAGTGTAACGGTGATGATGTCGTCCGGCTTCACCTCATACGAGGCACGGGCAGGCTTGTCGTTGACCAGCACCTTCCCGGCATCGCAGGCTTCATTTGCTACCGTACGCCGCTTGATCAACCGGGAAACCTTCAAATATTTATCCAATCGCATACGCTCGACCGCTCCCTTTCGGCAAGAAAAAACAAAGGGGCTGTAAAAAACGAACGTTTTTAACAGCCCCATCATTTGAAAAAATTATTTCACGATATCCTTAAACGCCTGTCCTGCCTTAAATACGGGCTGGGTGGAAGCGGCGATCTGGATGGTCTCCTTGGTGTGCGGATTACGACCGGTGCGAGCCTTACGCTCACGGACATCAAATGTGCCAAAGCCGATCAACTGTACCTTCTCTTTCTTCGCCAAAGTCTCCTCCACAGTAGCGATAAAGGCGGCTACCGCCTTGTCGGCGTCCTTCTTGGACAAGCCGGTCTTCTCTGCAACAGCAGCAACGAGTTCTACCTTGTTCATAATCTATACCTCCAAATTAAATTCCAGCGGATCTGACACCATCAAAGCAGTTGCCCTTCCCGCCATCGTATATACTATACTCCTAAAAAAACCTTTTGGCAAGTGTTATTCTATTATTTCAGCCATTTGCAAAAAAAATACTGACAAAAAATGTTAAAAATAACTAAATTTCAACAGTTTTTTTCATTTGATTCTACCGAAATGCCAGCAGATCGCCCTCACCGGATACTCAGTAGAAAGTCGCAACCTCTTCCGCCGGGGGCTGCGCAGGCTCAACCGACGAAGCGGTCAGCACCGGACCGACACGGTCATAGCATTGGTGCTTCTTCACGGCAATGGTAGCAGTGACCGTCACCCATGCCTTGTTTTTGACAGCAGTATCCGCCAACAGCAATCCTGCCCATTCGCATGCCAATCCGGCAAACCGGATATCATCCGCACAGCAAGTCATCAACGGTCTGCCGACAATAAAGCAACCCGACGGCACTGACCGGTCAACCACAGCCTGCCCTGTGAAACGGACGGTTTTGCCGTCATAGGACTGCAGATTCTCCGACAGGTCCCGATACCATAGCCCGTAATCCCGCTCCTTCACCTCGATGACCGGCGCATTCACATCAAATGGCAGGGGGTCTTCAATATCGTCATACTCCACATCATCTCCGCCGTAGTCGTAAGCAATATCCACCCGGCGGCTGACGCTCCGCACGATCTTGTGCAGAGGCATCTTATCCATACCCTTGGTACAACGGTTAAACGCTACTAATTCCGGAGTGCCCAGCTTGTCCACCACCAAATTCCGCATATTGGCATTGAAAGTGACAAATGTACCGGCATCAGCAAACAGTAGTTCTTGATAGATCACCCAATTCTTGGGCATATTCTGAAAAAGAGATGTCAGCAACCACATACCGTTGTACTCAACCATCACCCTCTGCGCCCGGTGCTTCTTCTGCAGGGATGACAGATAGTCTGCCGTCAGTGCGCTTTCCTCCGAAATGGTCTCGATGAACACGTTTTTCCCGGAGAAGCGTGCAGGCTGTAGTTCTTCCTCACCCTCTTCGCACTGCAATACCAGCGTCCGCTCTCCTTTGTTGAAGCGCTTGTCTTCCAAAGTCCCCTGAATAAAGGTCGTTTTACCGGCATCCAAAAAGCCGGTGAACAAATAAACCGGTATTTCCATATTCTACTCCCCGATCGCTCCGTTAATGCTTCTCATCCGTATACGGGACACCAAACAGTTCCGCCAATGCCTGCCGATGTATACCGGAGCCGATCACACACAGTCTGCCGATAACATCGGCAGGACCTGTCCGCACGTCCGGTGAACCCGGCACATAATCAAAGTGGATCCACTCACCGTTCTCTCCGGCAACGATCCCCTTGGCACGAAGGATCACCCCGTATTCGATCGCATTTTCCAGTTCCTTAAGTGCCGCCGTCACACCGTCAGCAGTATAATGAGCGGCAGTTTCTGCTCCCCAACTGCTAAATACATCATCAGCATGATGATGATGGTGGTGATGGTGACCGTCCTCCTCATCGTGATGATGGTGATGATGGCCTTCCTCTTCCTCATCGTGATGATGGTGGTGATGGCCTTCCTCTTCCTCATCGTGATGATGGTGGTGATGACCTTCCTCTTCCTCATCGTGATGGTGGTGGTGATGACCTTCCTCTTCCTCATCGTGATGGTGGCATTCCCCGTCGGCATGATGATGGTGACAGACGGGACATTCCTCCTCATCCTCTTCCTTCGCCTGCAATGCCAACTGTGATAGTTCGCTTTCCAATGTGTTTTTCTGTTCCATAGCGTCTCTTATCTGCTTGCCATCCAGCATCGGCCAGGGAGTGGTGATCACCGTTGCGGTTGCATTCTGCTCCCGCAGCAACGCCACGCACGCCGCCAACTTCTCTTCGGCAAGTCCGTCAGTACGGCTCAGAACAACACAGCCGGCGTGCCGGATCTGGTCATTATAAAATTCTCCGAAATTCCGGCTGTAGACACGGCACTTTGTCGCATCGGCTACAGTGGTAAAGCTGTTCAGCGCCACCTCATCCGTGACCACCTTCTGCACCGCACGGATCACATCACTGAGTTTGCCTACCCCGGACGGTTCGATCAATATCCGATCAGGCTGAAACTGCTCCAGCACCTTTTTCAGTGCTTCGGTAAAATCGCCCACCAAGCTGCAACAAATACAGCCGGAATTCATCTCGGTGATCTCGATCCCCGCTTCTTTGAGAAAACCGCCGTCAATACCGATTTCTCCGAACTCATTTTCGATCAGCACCAATTTCTCTCCGGCATATGCCTCCCGGATCAGTTTCTTGATCAAAGTGGTTTTCCCGGCACCCAGAAAGCCGGAAAAAATATCAATTTTTGTCACAGTCAACATCTCTTTCTTTATAATGTCATTACAGTATAACACGTTCGGTTTTCTTTTTCAACCTTTCCCGCAGAATTTTACTCATTTCTGTGTCTTTTTCAGAAAGAATAAAAAAAAGATTGCATTTGAAGCGGAACGGAGATATAATAATAAAAAACATTTTCGGGGGTACGATATGGCTATTTTGGTTACCGGTGGCTGCGGATATATCGGCAGCCACACCTGTATCGAGATGTTGAATGCAGGGTATGATATCGTTGTGATCGACAACTACTACAATTCCAAGCCGGAGGCACTGAAGCGTATCCGGGAGTTGGCAGGAAAGGATTTCCCTTTCTATGAGTGTGACATCCGGGACGCAGACGGTCTTCGCCGGGTGTTCGCCGCCCATTCTATCGAAGCGGTGATCCACTTCGCCGGGCTGAAGGCAGTCGGAGAATCCGTTCAGAAGCCGCTCACTTACTTTGACAACAATGTAGGCGGTACGGTCACCTTGTGTCAGGTGATGAACGAAGCCGGGTGCAAGCGGATGATCTTCTCCTCCTCCGCCACCGTATACGGCACGGGGAATCCCTCCCCGTTGACCGAGGTCATGCCCACCGGAGCAGTGACCAACCCCTACGGACGGACAAAGTTCATGATCGAGGGCATACTCAGTGATCTGTGTGCCTCCGATCCGGCGTGGAGTGCCGTTTTGCTTCGGTATTTCAACCCCATCGG
>JAZLKY010000213.1:0-2031 GCA_045597885.1 Acutalibacteraceae bacterium
ATATCTTCTTCGTTGAGGTCGGAAACATCAATCATTTTTCTGTGATCAATGCCCAACAAAAAATCAGTGGAAACCCGGAATATATCAGCAAGTTGTACCAAAACATCCGGCGAAGGTGTCCTCTCCTGCAGTTCATAATAACTCACGACCGATTTTGTGACATTCAACCGTTTTGCCAGTTCCGCCTGCGTTAAACCGGCATCCGTTCTCAATGCTTTCAGTTTTTCTCCGAAGTCAACCATATTCACATCACCGTCCTATTATGGTTTGCACATTATCTGTAAACTTTCGTTTTTAAACAGCCCCGTTTTTAGGGGATAGGAAAAAATGTTCGGAATGAACGAACCGAGCCGAAACCGTTGCAACACAACGGTTTCGGCTTTGCCCGAAGGCGTACAAAGGTACGTCGAGGGTGAGGTTCGTTTATAGCAAAAAGGCAATCTTTTTTTAATGTTTTTAAGAAAAGCCGAATAAATCGAAAAATATCGGTTTCATAACATTTTTTGTACGATTTTTCCTCACTATTTCTGCCTTTTTTGCGATCCGGACATTTTTAACATCCCCTTGCCAAAGTTTACATTGGATGTTTTTCTACTGTGCATCCGATCACGGATCACGGTCTGTGGCGTCGGTCAATCCTTACGGTCCGCAAACCGGTCACAGCAGGGATCGGTATCCGGGACGACAGGATCGGGAGAGGTGTCGGGATCGGTCTTGTCACCGATCCCTGCCGCTTCGCTGAACAGCACGTCACGGGTGACGGCGTTGACAGCATCGGTGGGGATGATGATCTTGGATGCTCTGCCGTTTGCCATCTGGATGAGAGCATCATACTTTTTCAGTTCCAGCACTGCCCCGTTGGCATCGGCATCCCGAAGCATCCGAATACCTTCCGCTTCCGCCTGCCGTGCCAGCATGACGGCTTTAGCTTCGCCTTCGGCCCGTGCGATACAGGCGTCCCGTTCGCCCTCGGCGGCAAGGATGGCTGCCTGCTTGTCGCCTTCTGCACGGGTGATGGCGGCTGCTTTGTGTCCCTCTGCCTGCAACAGCGTTTCACGGCGGTCACGCTCGGCTTTCATCTGCTTTTCCATCGCCATCTGGATCTCTTTCGGGGGGATGATATTTTTCAGTTCTACTCTGCCGACCTTGATGCCCCACTGATCGGTCGCTTCATCAAGGATACTGGTCATCTTGCCGTTGATGGTGTCACGGGAGGTCAGTGTGCCGTCCAGTTCCAGTTCACCGACGATGTTACGCAGGGTGGTGGCAGTCAGATTGGCAAGTGCATTGACGGGATTCACCACACCGTAGGTGTACAGTTTGGCATCGAAAATGCGGTAATAGACGACCGTGTCGATCTGCATGGTAACATTATCCTTGGTAATAACGGGCTGGGGAGGAGAATCCAGCACCTGCTCCTTGAGGGTGATCTTCTTGGCAAAGCGGTCAATAAAGGGGACCTTGAGATGCAGACCGGCGCCCCATGTGTTGTGATATTTTCCGAGCCGCTCGATCACAAACTCATATGACTGGGGAACGATCTTGATGTTGCAAAAGATGAGTAGCAAAACAACGATAACGATAGCACCAATGACATATGGCATAAAAATTCTTCCTTTCTTCTTTTCCGGATCATTCCGGTTTTATATGTGGCAGAGGTCGGCAAAACAGCCGTCTGCCTGTTGCTTGAGCCGACCGGCAAGATAAGCATACACCATCGTCTGCAATGCCAGTACCAGCCGTTGGGCGGCACCGTCCGGACCGGAGTATTCAGAGGTGACATGGCGGATAATCCCCAATGTTTCTTCCGGTGCTAACGTGCGTTCTCCGGTGCGGCGAATGATTTCACACAAATAATCATATAACTGCGGTTCGGTCACGATGTCATCCTCCTCTCTGTCGGTATCACCGTTGACCGCATGCAACAGCTCGCCGATCTGATCAATCTTCATGCTGGAACGCAGGGCAGTGATCAGCAGGATGCGGGCCAGTTCCCGCTCGTGATATTTCTTTTTCACCGGGTGGGGAACA
>JAZLKY010000214.1:0-5503 GCA_045597885.1 Acutalibacteraceae bacterium
CCTTCGCACCGCCCCCGCCGCCCACAACAGTGGCAAGCCCCCGACCGTGATGCGCCGCCTTCGCCATGTCAGCACTGCCGCCACACCGGTCGTCAAAGGACCGATCAGCCCATCCGCCACACCTGCCACATTGCCCCCCAAACTCATGCCGATCAGATTGGACAGGGCGCATCCCACCGTCAGTCCGGGGATCGCCGCCGGGGTGAATGCTGCCAGCACAGTCAGCGCTTCCGCTACCCGGCACTGTACCAATCCGTAGGACAACGGTGCCAAAGCCAGTGTCAGCGCCGTATACATCGCCCCGATAAGCGCCGCCGCCGTGAGGAGGTGTACTGCCTTCCTTCCGTTTTTTCCGTTTTTCATTTCCGTTTTGCCACCAAACATACCCAGCCACGGTTCTCCCGTCGTTCGACAATATCAAAGCCGCACTGTTCCAGCGCTTCCAAGACCTCTTGCTCTCTGGAATCAATAATGCCGGATGTAATATATACCCCACCGGGCGCCAACAACGGCGGCACATCGGGGGACAGCGCAATGATCGCATCCGCCACGATGTTGGCGGCGATCACCGGATACTGCCCGGTGACCTGTTCGGCAAGATCGCCCTGCACGATCCGATAGCGGGGTGCGGTCAAGCCGTTGCGCTCGCCGTTCTCCCGTGCGGTCTTCACCGCCAATGCGTCAATATCCACGCCCAGGGCGCTCCCCGCCCCCAACAGACAGGCGGCGATGGACAGAATACCGCTCCCGCATCCGATATCAAGAAAATCACAACCGGGTGTCACATACTGCTCCAGTGTCTGTAATACTAATCGGGTGGTATCGTGCCCGCCCGTCCCGAATGCCATGCCCGGATCAATGGACAGCACCGCCCGTCCCTGCGGCGCCGAAACCGACTCCCACGAAGGACAGATAACCAGTTTTTCTCCGATTTTCTGCGGCTTAAAGTATTGTTTCCAATTATTCGCCCAATCTTCCTCCCGTACCGTCTGCGACAGCAGCTCGTTCCCGATCCCCGCCGCAGACAGACGCTCTTGCAGGAATGCCACCGCTTCCGCCGGGCTTTCGGTCGGATCAATATACAGATGGATCACTGAATGCTCCCGATCCCGTCCGAGCAATTCCTCATCGATCAGATCGATATGGGCAATCTCCCGTGCCTGTTCCTCTAAGTCACTGTAGTCCTCGATATATATCCCGTACGGCACCGCCATGTTGGCGATCGCCGCCGCCGCATCCGTATCCGCCGTCGCCACCCGGATGCATACCTCTGTCCAGTCTGTCATGGTCTTGTCGTGTCCTTTCCGCAAAATTTTGCACAACTATCCATATTATCATATTTAGTATAGCACTTTTTTGCAGGTGATTCAACTGTTTTTTGTGGGCACTCTTTCTTCACCCGCAAATTGTTTGACAGAAACGGAAGGATATGGTATGATGTAATCAAACCGTAGGCAATGCAATCGGCTTCCCGGCTTTTTCCTCCGGGCGCACGGTTCTTTGCAGTTTCACAAAAGGGAGTGTTTTGGTGGAAGAAAAAACGATGCCGAACAAAATCAGCATCAAATCGGTACTGAAGAAACAGGAGTTTCGATTTTTACTGTTGGTGAATTTCCTGATTCTTTGTTGTTTGGCGGTATATCAGGGACAACACTTTGCTACAGACTCTTTTGTCGTATTGACAGAGGGCGTGGCGCATAATGCCCGATGGTTGATCGGACAGTGGAGTTTCATGGGAGGATTCCTCAATTTCTTTTTCGAGTTGATCGGACACAATCCGGTGCAGAACTGCACGGCGGATCTGATCGTGTTCATTGTCACCGTATCCGTATCCATGTCTGTCTTTGTCTCCACCCTATGGGAACGGATCGAAAAAAGGGATCTGCTTGACCTGGCAGTGATTGATATTGCGGTATTCATATCGTTTTTGAATGTTGCTGCCGGGAATTATTTTGTCTTTCCGGAATGTACTACCGCTCATGCTATGGCTTATGCTTTTTGCTTTTGGGCGATGACAGTTATCGCCAAAGGAGATAACCTCAAATCTTACATTGGCTCCGGCGTACTGTTGGTGATCGCCATCGGATTCGGAAAAGCGATGGTGTCTTATTCGGCGGTCTTCCTTTTAACAATTTGCGTTTTAAAAACCCGAAATCAGCAAATCACAAAATGGGCAGAAATGTTAAAGACATTCGTCCGGCATGCCGTTTTGTGGATCACCAGTGGAGCGGTTTATCTGGTCATTTCCCTCCTCACCATGAAGCTGTTCAATATCGTCCCCGATGACCGTGCAATTTTAACTGTTGATGGCATTTTCGGCAATGTCCTGTATTATTTCCTGCATCAGTATACCTACCTGCGGTGGCACTCTTACTTCTCAACCGAGATCATGTTGATCTGTGCCGTCACCATAGCATTGCTGTGCCTGATCCCTCTCGTCAGCGACATCATCAAAAAGCAAAATCGGGAACAACGTGTTTTTCAGTTGATCACGATTTGTTTTGCCTATGTCTGTATGTATATTCCGGGATTTGTTTCTACCTCCAAAGGGGTCCGGACACTGTGTGCTGTTTTTCTGATTTATTTTCTGTTTTCTGTCAATGCCATTACAATTGTCAAAAAACCGATTTTCAAAAGAGTTGTTTTGATCGTCTTGGTCGCAGTCCTGTCACTCAACATTTTCAAATTCACCGAAGAAGCCATTACACAAAGGCAAACCAATGAACGGGATGCCATCTGGGCACAGCAAGTGCTGTCCAACATAGAAGAGTATGAGCAAGCCACCGGTAAAGTCATAAACAATATCGGTTTTTCCTACGACAAAGAGAGAGACCGACCGGAATCGGTGCTGTTTACCACATGGTCCAGAGATAAGATCCTGAATGTCTATAGCACGGATCATGAGGACTTCCGCATCGTTGAAACACCGGACAGCATATATCAAGAGCATTTTGCCGATAAGAACTGGAAGGCTTTCAAGGAAGAACAGTTGGTGTTTGTTGATGACACTCTTTATATCTGCATTTACTGACAAACGGAAATAATAGTTGCTTTATTGAAAAAATTCGTATATTATTACAGTCCCCCCTTCGGTTTCTTCGAAGGGGGGACTGTTGTCATGCGGTCGTCTTGTTATTATTCAGGAAGGAGTGTGGCGCACTTTCCGCCGGATCAAATCCTGCATACGGCGATAAGCATATATCAATAAAAACAATACCGGAACAACCACAACTGTCCCAATAAAAGATTCCTTTGCATCCATCGTTTGTTGCGGTATCTCTTTATGTCCCTCAATAAAAGAAAGCAGATACCCATACGGATCGATCAACAATATCTGATGCCACCCCAAGGCAAGCAGCGTGTTCTGCCCAAAGAAAACCAATGCATCCCATTTTGCAAAAATCTTTCCGGCAATCAAAACGGCGGCGATCCCGCAAGAAGCAGTCAAAAACATATAAAACAAATCGCCGTACACACAATTGACAAAAGCAACTAAGCCATTATGTCTCGACAGAAGAACCGTGATCCCTGTCAGTGGAAGAAACAAAATTTTCTCCGCTATGCTCAGGTGACCGTCTTTTACTATATCCTGTAGAAAGTATCCGACAGAATAAAAAACGAATCCCATCAATGCTGTCTTAAATTGAAAATACGAAAAGACCGAATAGTCAACAACTTTCGTTGCACCCACCGCAACCAGCGCAAGAAATAATACCGAGATCCACATCGGTGCTCTTTTGAATATTAAATGATATGCCGCAAAGAACAGTAATGAGATCCAGAACAATGATAGAACAAACCAAATCGGACCCATATGGAAACAACGAAACGATGCCGTCAGAAGATTGTTGCCAAAGCCATCAAAAGAGAATCCCTTACGGTAAACCGGAATGATCAATGTAACGATCGCTCCAAACGCCACAAATCCCATATAGGGAAGCAACAGCGTTTTGACCTTATGGGTAAAGTATGCGATGCCGTTACGTTTGGTGTCCGCAAACACTCCGGACAGGAAGAAAAACAGCGGCATATGAAAACTATAAACGACGACACTCACAATAGATCCGGAGCCGATACAAACAAAATGACCCAATACAACTAAAATCATCCCGATCCCTTTAGCGGCATCCAAATGGTCGATACGGTGGCGTATGTTCATAACTTCTCTCCTGTTAACTGAAATAAAAATCACATTTTACAGAGAATACAATACGACCCCCAAAATGATAACGGCAAGCCCGATCATTTTTCGACCGGAAATCTTTTCTTTTAAAAACAACCAACTGAATACCGCCACAAAGACATACCCGCACGCCTCCAAGATGGGACCGAATGAAAGCGGAATCACCTTATAGGCATAAACCGAACACAATGTAGCGGCAAAAAAAATACCGTATGCAACGATTACCCGGACATTCAAATATTCCTTGATCCGGCTGCCGTGATCGATCAAGGCACTTTTTTTCAAAATGATTTGAGATACTGATGAAATCAGCACACCAAATAAAAATATACCGATAAACAGGATCTCATTTTTCATCAGCGCTCACCACCAATATCACCCCGATAACGACCGCCACTGCTCCGACGATCATATTCCACCGAACGGTCTCTCTGAAAAACAAAACGCCCCACAGCAACCCCCACAATGTAATGATTGCCTTGTTGGCATATGCCGTATTCAACGGAATATGCTTAATGATTTGCTGCCATACAATCGCATACAAACCCAAATTCAATATGACAATTCCATAGAATAGAATGAACCCTTTGGACAGAAACGGATATTGCCCCGCCATTTTGGAACAAACGCTACCTAAAGAAAACAGCAACAATTCTATGTGAAGTGCAACATAATATCTCATTGTTTTCTTTTTTTGTTTTACCAAAACAAACTCACTCCCAAATCAATCCTTCCGTTTTCCCGTCACTTGTCTTGACTTTTGCCTTCAAAATGTTTTTAATGTACTCTACATTGGCTTCAAATTCCTCCCTCGTTGCCCCGGAAACGATCATGGCGATCCGAGAAGTTTTATCCGTGTTTTCCGACTCGTTTTTCGTCCCGACTCTTAACCGATCCAACTGGTGGCGGTGAACATATGGCAACGATTTTATCTCGTCTGCTCCGGACACCTCTATTACCTCGCCGGGTGGAAGGAAAAAAGCAATATATCCACAAACACATTGCTGCGAAAGCACCGAGGGTATTTCTTTTAATCGACCGGTTGCAATATCCAGTAGGAACTGTTCCGTATCCAATCCGGTAGACAAACGGATCAAATCGGAAGAAATAAAAACGCCGCCGCCTCTTGCCGCTGTCTCGATCAGATATATTTCGTCTCCGTCCATGATAAACTCACTGTGGGTGATTCCCTGCTTGAGACCGAATCCGGTGATGATTCTTTTGTTCAGCTCACATACTCTGCCGATCAACACTGCATCGGCAGAAGACGGAAAAACCCTTCTTTTTGCCGCAAATGCATCCGGCAGATCAAAATATTCG
>JAZLKY010000215.1:0-9505 GCA_045597885.1 Acutalibacteraceae bacterium
TGATCCAGCAGAGACAAGGCATCCCGCATAGCGCCGTCCGCCAACCGTGCCAACAGCATGGCGGCATCCTCTGTCAGTACTAACTTCTCCTGCTGCGCGACATACTGCATCCGGTCGGCAATGATCTCCGGGCGAATGCGATTAAAATCAAACCGTTGACAACGGGAAAGGATCGTGGCGGGCAATTTGTGCACTTCGGTAGTCGCCAGAATAAAGATCACATGGGCGGGCGGCTCTTCCAATGTCTTCAACAGTGCATTGAACGCACCGGGAGACAACATATGCACCTCGTCGATAATATATACTCTGTATTTGCCGGTAACCGGGGTGAACGCCACCTCATCACGCAGTTCACGAATGTTCTCCACACCGTTGTTGGAGGCGGCATCAATCTCCGTCACATCCAGCACCGAGCCGTCATCAATCCCCCGACACACCGCACACTCGCCGCAGGGATCCCCGTCTACGGGATGCTCACAGTTGACCGCCTTCGCCAGTATTTTAGCGCAGGTCGTCTTCCCCGTCCCCCGACAGCCGGTAAATAAATAGGCGTGGGACAGGTGATCGTTTTTCAGTTCGTTCTTCAGAGCGGTCGTCACCGTCTCCTGTCCGCAGACATCAGAAAAAGTGCGGGGACGCCATTTGCGGTAAAGGGCTTGATACACACTGCCATCTCCTTTTCCCGTATCAGTCAAAAGGAAAAACCGATGCTCTTGGGTATACGGGCGGACGGGGGATCTGCGGCACACGGAAACAACCGCTTAATGCTGCTCGGTTCCCCGCCTGACATGGTTCACAGCGCACCGTCGCACAGGACCCGCTCGCCCGTATACCGAAGAACATACGGCTTTTTTATAGTATACACCATCTCTCCCCGAAAATCAAGTGTAAAAAAATCATTTCCCGGATGGAAAAATCTTTTCTGCTCCTAAGGTTTCCCGGAATGACGGCGACCCCATAACAGCGATTCACAGTTCGATCAAATCCTTGGGGCTATGCGTCAGGTTCTCCATGCCGTCCCCGGTGATCAGCACCATATCCTCGATGCGGACACCGAAGCGATTTTCCAAATAAATACCCGGTTCCACCGTCAACACCATACCGGGAGACAATACCGTGTCACATCGGGGAGAAAAGGCGGGGCTCTCATGGATGGCAATACCGACACCGTGTCCTAATCCATGTCCAAAGCAACCAGGGAACACCCCGTCCAGCAGATCCCGTGCCACCTTGTCCACCACCCGGCAGCTCACGCCGGGGCGGATCATGTCCAGTGCGGCTTGCTGTGCCGTCAGCACGGTCCGGTATACCCGCCTCTGTTCCTCACTGAGTTTGCCGACGCCTACGGTGCGTGTCATATCCGAACGGTAGCCATCCACTACGGCGCCGAAATCCATCGTAACCAAATCGCCGGACAGGATGGGCTTGTCAGTCGGCACCCCGTGCGGCAGTGACGAATTGGCACCCGACACCACAATGAAGTCAAAGGAAACGCCCTCACTCCCCCGCCGACGAATATAAAATTCCATATCAAGCATCACTTCCCGCTCGGTTCGCCCCGGGCGGATGCGGTCAAGGATATAGGAAAAGGTCTCATCTGTCAATGCCTGTGCCTGCCGGATCCGGGATAATTCTGCCGGCGTTTTGATGCTCCGGGCTGTTTCCAGCAATTGATCTATACGGCCATCCCGGCTGACAGTGATCCCGGTCAGGCAATCCTCCAGCACCGCCAACCGCCGCAGGGAAGTGTACACTGTTTCCACATACAGACGGGTGATATCCCGTTTTTGCAAAGCACAGCGCAATTCCTCCTGCGGACAGACAGCCAGTTCCACCGGGCAACACTTTACCGTCATGCGCGCCTTTTCAATATAGCGGGAATCGGTATAAAAGCGGGCATCCTGCGCTGTCACGATCAAAAAACCGTCACTGCACGCAAAACCGGTCAGATAAAACCGATTATCTTCACTTTCGATCAGCGCCGCTTCTCCTGCCGACAGCCTCTGCTGTATTATTCCCAAACGTTCCTCCATGTCATCATCCTCCGATCAAAAAAGCCCTTGTGCCGATAGTGTTCCGCCATCGGCACAAGGGTATTTTACCACTGTATTTTTGATCGTGCAACCGTTTATAGGAAAAACTGCCCAAAACGGTTTACAAATAGTACAATTATTGTTTTATTATCCAATTAGTTGTCGAATAATAGCCGCAGGAACAACCCGCCCTGCACCGTGCGGTGCTGGAATCCCCGGTATTCGGCAGTATCTGCGTAGAACCAGTCAGTCATCGGGACACGGGCATGGGTGTGATGATATGCCGCCCACAGCCGCTCGATGAAGAAGGCAAAGTCCGTCGGTTCATCTGCCAGGCAAGCCGCCCACACCATCCAGTCGGATTTTGTATACATTTCCCGGCTGTCCAACGGAACGCCGTAAGGGACTGCTTCCCGCCGATACCGGGCGATCTCTCCCCGGAAAAACGATGCCGGCAGCAGTTGTGTCCCCCACAGCTTATCCCACACGGCATTGTATTTCAGGCTGAAGGTTCCGGGACGGTCATACGCCAGACGGAAGCTGCCGTCCGGTTCTGCGGCGCGGACGAGGAAAGAATCGGCATAGTTCTTCGCCATTGTCATCAGCGAATCGGCTTCGTCGGCAAAGCCCAGCGCCCGACGGATCCGGGCATATCCGGCAATCCCCATAATGGCTTTCAAAGAGAGGTTGCAGTTGTGGGAAAGATGACCGGCAAAATCATCCGTACATAACTGATTCTCCGGATCCTCACCATACTGAACCAAATAATCCTTCCACCGTTCCAACAGATCCATATTTTCCCGTGCGAAGGTATAATCCTGTTCTTTTTCGCAGAGCGCCGCCATCAAAATGATCATATTTCCGCATTCTTCCACCGGCATCTGCATCTCTTTGCGGCAGTAGCTGCGAATCGTTCCGTGCGGCAAAGACCGTGCGTTATCCGTTTTCTCGGTGACGGTAGTCAGCCCGTAAACCTGCCCGTTGACCAACGGATACTGTCCCACATCATGCGGAGCAAAATCCCAGTCCCAATCCTGACTGCGAGCAAACCGGAATACCGGGCGTAGCATTCCCTTGAGCAATTCGGTGTTGTAATACAGGAACATCGGTGCACTGGGATAGGTCACATCGACCGTGGCGGCGCAACCGTTGGAGAAACATTCTTTGGAAATATACAGCACCTTGCCATCCTCGTCCACCACTTCCTTATGCGCCGCCATGACCTGCCGGTATGCCGCCAAAAGCAGGTCGGCATACTTCTCGCCCCCCTTTTCAACAGCTGTCCGGCGCAAATCCTCCGAAAAGGCGTCGCAACGTGCTTTGAGAGTCTCGTATTCGTCGGCTGCCTCAGTCAACGCCTGACCGATCGTCTTGCCGTCTTTCTTCCAGTAGGCAGGAAGATGCCGATGAAAATATTCCATGCTGTCGATATCATCATAACCCAGCAGGAACAACGCTTCGTTCTGCAACGCAGTCTCGGCATAGACGGCATATAACCCGTCCAGCACCTCATTGCCCACAGTGGCTTCGCCCCTGACCGCCAAATACAGATATCCCCAATCAATGCGAATGTTATCCCCACTGCGCCACAGCACCTGCTGAGCGCCGCTTCCCATCCGTATGCAGGATAGTCCCGTCAACGGGACGGCGGCGGAACACGCCCGTCCCTCACCGGCAGTGTTCAATACCAATTCCTCACTGCAGGATAAACGGGCGGTCACTGTATGATCGTTGCCATCTGCACTGTCCCACACCAGTTTCAGATAGGTGACCGGTCGGGAGCTGTAATACAGATCATCCGCCAACATCGGGGAGGTAAAAAGTGCCGTCAACCGAATGGCATCATTTCCATAGACCACTGTAGTGGTCAGCGCATCCGCATCCACTGAGAGAATAGGAAGCGGAGACGCTCCCTTCCCCAAAAAAGAGTAGGCTGTGCCGTCAACCGTAACGGTACCGCACATCGTGTTCGGCGCCCCTGTCCAGTGCTTCGGTGAGCGGGTGTTCAGTTGTTTTTCATTATCGCTCCATATCGAAAAATACGGATCGACGTTGAACAACGGCAATGCCGGCATACGCAGTTCCATTGTAATCCACCTTTCTGTTGCTTTTTTTGATTACTTGTATTATACTGGCTTTGAATGACAAAAAATAGGCAAAATACAATTATAAAATGGAGGAATACAATTTGAACGAGATAATACGTCACTTCCCCTTCCATGCTGCGCCGTTGTATGTTCCCATGGCAGGGATATCGTTTTGTGACGGCAGTTATCACATTCGGCGGGAAAACTCTGCCACCACCGTCATTGAATACGTGCTTTCGGGTACCGGCTTTGTCACTGTTGACGGAGAGGATCAGCCGGTCACAGCCGATACCGTCTATTTGCTTTTCAGTGGAACTGATCACAACTATTATTCCTCCGCCAATGATCCATGGCAAAAGATATTTATCAATATAGAAGGAGAACTGCCGCTCCTTCTGCAAAAAGAATACGGGTTGGAAGGAAAATGGCTGTTTGACGGTGCGGGCCTCAAAGACATTTTCGAGCAGGTGGCAACTATCGTCCGGCAGGGAGAAGACAGTTGCCCGCCGGAAGAAAGGATCGCCGGTCTGTTCTTTGAAGCCATCGCCCGGTTGGGACGGCGGCTGGATTGTTCGTCACACAGCATCGAAGCAATCCGGCTGCGAGACTACCTTGACAGCCACCCGGAACGGTTGATCGGCAACGAAGAACTGGCGGCATCCGTCTTCCGTTCTCCCGACTATTGTGTCAAGCTGTTCCGACGGGAATTTCATACCACACCGTACAACTATCAGATCGACAGCAAAATGCGGCTGGCAAGTCAACTGCTTCGCAGTACCACGCTCCCCGTCGCCCGCATCGGAGAGCAGGTCGGTTATCATGATCCCGGCTACTTCTCCGGCTTGTTCCGGCGGAAAATGGGATGCAGTCCCCGTCAATGGCGCAACGGCAAACGGCAATTATGACCACCGGCACACACACTTAGCCGGTGGTTTTCGTTTAAACAAAAAAAGGGGCTGTTAAAAACGAGAGTTTTTAACAGCCCCAAACTTGTCATTCTTGTATTCGGATCGGTGAAAAACTTATTTCAATTCGATCTTGGCGCCTGCCTCTTCCAGTTTTGCCTTGGCAGCCTCGGCATCGTCCTTGGACACGCCGGTCTTCACAGGCTTCGGAGCACCGTCGACCAATTCCTTGGCTTCCTTCAGGCCCAAGCCGGTCAGCTCACGGACAGCCTTGATGACCTGGATCTTGTTAGCGCCAGCCTCTGCCAGCACAACATCAAACTCGGTCTTCTCCTCGGCGGCGGCGGCACCGGCATCTCCACCGGCGGCGACAACAGCAACGGGAGCGGCGGCAGAAACGCCGAATTCTTCCTCGATAGCCTTGACCAAATCAGACAGTTCCAACACGGTCAACGCTTTGATCTCTTCGATCATAGCAGCAATTTTCTCAGACATGATTCATTTCCTCCAAACATTATAAGTTTTTTTGTTTTTTTGCTGACTTATTCAGCAGCAGGGGCCTCTGCCGGAGCGGCTTCCGCCGGGGCGGCTTCTGTTGCCGCTTCTTCCGCCGGGGCGGCTTCTGCGGCGGCAGGTTCTTTCTCTGCAACAGCGTTCAGTGCAACTGCCAATCCACGGATCGGACCGTTCAACACGCTAAGCAACATAGAGAGCAAACCTTCCTTGGAGGGCAGCTTGGACAGCTCCTCCACCTTGGCGGCATCAATCACTTCGCCGTCCATGAAACCGGCTTTGACCGTAAAGTTGTCCTTATCCTTTGCGTACTTGCACAGGATCTTAGCGGCGGCAACATAGTCAGAGCTGGTAGCCAATGCGGTCGTGCCGTTAAGCACATCATCCAGCCCCTTCAATTCAGCCGCATCCGCCGCACGCTTGAGCAGGGTGTTCTTCACAACGGAATACTCCACACCCGCTTCACGCAGTTGGCGGCGCAGAGCGGTGTCGTCTGCTACGGTGATCCCGCTGTAATCAACGATCACACCGGCAACAGCGCCCTGCAATTTCTCGGTCAGTTCAGCAACAAATGCCTGTTTTTCCTGCAGGATCTTCTCGCTTGCCATATTTTTTCACCTCCGAATAACTGATGGATCGCTATTCATCCAAAAGAAAAGCCCCTTTTGCGATTCCACAAAAGAGGCGTGTAACATTCTACGATCATCTGCTGATCATGGTCTGTTATGGCTCTCCTCGGCAGGGTGATGGATTATGCTCCCGGCAAAGATGCCGGTCGCCCCTGCTGTCTGTGGAAGAACAGCAACCAAATTGTATATACCAAACGGTCAGCGGCCGTTTCGGTCAAAAGGAGATCAGCCGCCCAACTTGGCGGGGTTGATCTTGACACCCGGTCCCATGGTGGAAGCCACGACACAGGAGCGGATATACTGTCCCTTAGCGGCAGCAGGCTTTGCCTTGACAATAGCGCCCAGCAGGGTCTCAAAGTTCTCCTGCAGTTTCTCAACGCCAAAGGAGATCTTGCCGATAGGGCAGTGAATAATGTTGGTCTTATCCAAACGGTATTCGATCTTACCGGCTTTGGCATCAGCGACAGCCTTTGCCACATCCGGAGTGACCGTGCCCGCTTTCGGGTTCGGCATCAAGCCACGGGGACCAAGCACCTTACCCAAGCGACCGACGACACCCATCATATCCGGGCTGGCGATAACGACATCGAAGTCCATCCAACCGCCCTGGATCTTGGCAACCAGTTCTTCAGCGCCGGCATAATCGGCACCGGCATCCAACGCCGCCTGCACCTTATCGCCTTTGGCAAATACCAACGCACGTACCGTCTTGCCGGTACCGTTCGGCAAAACGACAGCACCACGGACCTGTTGATCAGCATGACGGCTGTCAACACCCAAACGCACATGAACCTCTACCGTTTCGTCAAACTTTGCCTTGCCGGTCTTGACGGCCAGGTCAAGGGCTTCCGCCACATCATACTGTGTGCTACGGTCGATGAGCTTTGCGCTCTCGACATATTTCTTACCATGTTTCATTGGTTTTTCCTCCATTGTGGTTAATCGGAATTTACGGGTTCCTCCCACGAATTATCGAAACAGCGTTCCGTATCGGTCCTTAGTCGACAACCGTGATGCCCATGCTGCGGGCAGTACCGGCGATCATACTCATAGCCGACTCAACATTTGCCGCATTCAGGTCGGGCATTTTCGTCTCGGCGATCTTACGGATCTGTTCTTTGGTGACCTGTGCCACCTTGTTCTTGTTCGGCACACCGGATGCCTTGTCAATGCCGGCAGCCTTCTTCAGCAGCACCGCTGCCGGAGGAGTCTTCGTCACGAAAGTGAAGGAACGGTCAGCGTAAACTGTGATGACGACCGGGATGATCAAGCCGGCATCGTTCTTGGTACGCTCGTTGAACTCTTTCGTAAAGGACATGATGTTGACACCGTGTTGTCCCAGTGCAGGACCAACCGGGGGCGCCGGCGTTGCTTTGCCGGCAGGGATTTGCAATTTGATGTAACCGGAAATTTTCTGAGCCATTTTCTATCGCACCTCCAAAAATTGTGGTCAGTCGGTGCCTCTTGGTAAAAGCACCTCCCACAGCCGGAAAGTGTCCGGCGGCACGGGTAAGGGGCAGGATGCCCCGAACTTTTTTCTGACGGTCGGCAAATCACTCCATCCGCTCGACCTGATCTAACTCCAGCTCGACGATGTTCTCTCTGCCGAGCATAGAGATCGTAACACGGACGACATTGCGCTCCGTATCAATCTCGTTGACCGTCCCGGTGAAGTTCACCAGAGAACCGGCAACAATCCGTACCGTGTCACCGGCACTGTAGTTGACAACAGTCTCTTTTCTCTCAACACCCAAGGCAGCCACTTCCTGCTCCGTCAACGGAACAGGCTCGCCATTCGGACCGACAAATCCCGTGCATCCGCGCACATTACGCACCACGAACCAACTGTCGTCCGACATGATCATCTTCACCAGTACATAACCGGGAAAAATCTTGCGTTCCACCTCACGCCGTTGGTCATCCTTTACCTCGACAACGGTCTCGGTGGGAATACGCACCTCCTGTATCCAGTCACGCAGATGCCGGTTCTCTACGATCTTCTCAAGATTCGTAGCCACCTTGTTCTCGTACCCGGAGAAAGTGTGTACCACATACCATTTTGCCTGCTCGTCCATCCCTGTGCCCCCTATTACAGATTCAGCAACAGGTTGACCAACTGTCCCAGACCAATATCCACCAAGACGATGACCACCGCCGTCACAGCACACATTGCCAACACGACCCCGGTATTACGTGCCACCGACGGGAATGTGGGCCATACGATCTTCTTGAATTCGCCTTTGGTGTCCCGGAAAAACTTCCGCACACCGACAGGGATCACGGATCTCTCATCGGCGGGGGCTTTGGAACGGCCTACCAGATACAGCACCAGACCGAGGATCAGCATGACTGCCCCGATCAGGAACACCGTCTTGCCGGTGTTCAAAAACTGCTTGTCAAAAAACGCCTTGATATAACCGCCGAACCCCACCTGACCAATCAGGGAGAACAGGCTTAAATTGCTGAGGAAAAGTATCAGACAGATCAGCAGACCTGCCACCAGGAAAATAAATCCCCAAAGAAGCATATTGTTTTCCTCCTGTCAGTTTCCTGTTATTTGGTTTCCCGATGAACCGTGTGCTTGCGGCAGAAGCGGCAGTACTTGTTCATCTCCAACCGGTCCGGATCGTTCTGCTTGTTCTTCATTGTGTTGTAGTTGCGCTGTTTGCACTCTGTGCAGGCCAATGTAATCTTGATTCTCTTGCCATTTTTCATGACGGTAACCTCCCGATAGCTAAAAAGCCGGAAATTTGTGAACCTCCCTCAAGCCGCAAGCGGCTCCGGGGCAACAAGCCCCAAAAATGGGTACAAAAATGAAGCCCCCATTCGAGGTGATACCCACTATATCACAAGAATTTGCATTCGTCAAGAGTTTTTTGAAATATTTTCTTGTTTTTCTCCTTTATCAATATCCCGGACGGTGCAGGATGAGATGCTCCCCCGTAGCAGGGCAATGTAAGGAAGGTCCCCACATACCGTTAAAATACCCTTTTCCGTCCACCTCGTTGCTGTCCCTCGTCCTGGTCTCGCATGACGGTCCATGCCCGTACAAATAGATTTCCGCCTCTGCGTTTATCCGAAAGACCTCATGACACAGCGCAAACCGCACCCCTTGCCATGTCAGCACCGTGTTCCGGGGGACGATCTCCATATCCGGTGCCAGTTTTTCGATCTCCTCCGGCAGATCGTTGTTTCCGGGACAAACGATCTTCCGCTCTGCCCCCGACCGGCGCATACTCTCCAATATGATCGGAGCCGAATCGCACCACGGCTCCCTGTCCTCCTCGATACGGCATACCTTGTACTCATCTGCCAGATCACCGGTGTGGATCAGCACC
>JAZLKY010000216.1:0-7231 GCA_045597885.1 Acutalibacteraceae bacterium
GGGTGCGTGCCGCCACCGGAACGGCACAGAAGAAGGGCGAGGTCCAACAGCAATGCCTCTCTTTGCTGGAAGCGTTGGCGACGGATAACGCTTCATAATGCATGATCGTATTCGCACCGGGAGCTTTAGCTATAAAACGGAATAAGAAATAGCGGCAAGCCACTGCCTTCGGGTTCGACCGACAGAGCTTGCCGCTTTTTTTATTCTTTTCGGTAATCGGTGCCTTTTGCTTTGATCGGTTGCCGCCGAAAATCCTCCTGCAGACAGGTCAGTCCTGCCGCACATGGATGTCGACCTGTCGGAACGGGATCTCGATGCCGTTCTGATCAAATGCCTGTTTGACCATTTCCATCAGATCAAAGTATGCCGGCCAATAGTCCGGTGTCTTTACCCACACCCGGCACATGATCTCCACGCTGTCCGCCCCGTGTGTCATGATGCGGGCGAATGGCGGCTCCGGCTCGTCAAGAAACAACGGACCCCGCCGGCAGACATCTTTGATCAATTCTTCCGCCTTTTCGAAATCATTGCCGTATGCGACTGAGAACGGCACGTCGATCCGGCGGAACTCCTTTTCCGTATAGTTGACAATATCACCTGAAGACAAAGCACCATTCGGCAGGTAAACGATTTTGTTGTCGAGTGTGCGTATCTTGGTGTTGACAATGCGGATGTCCTCTACATATCCTTCGTGCTCGCCGACCTTGATGAAGTCATCCAGACGGAAAGGGCGGGTAAGCAGCAGCAGTACGCCGCCTGCTAGATTGGAAAGCGCACCGTTGACCGCCAACCCAAAGCAAACGCCGAGCGAGGTGATCAGCGCTGTGAAAACGCTGGTATCAATACCTAAATAGTCCACCAGACAGAGCAGGACCAAAATGCGGGCGATGATCTTAAAGGCATACAGGGCGGCAGATACCAGTGTCCTGTCAAAGCGCTGACTGCCTTTCAGTTTTCTTTCCAGCCGGCGGGAGATAACGGTGATCAAACGGAACGCAATGATCAGGATCACCAGGGCAACAAGGATACGGATGCCGGTCTCCGTCCCCCAGTTGATGACCATATCCAAAAATGCTTTTATCTTTTCCAAGGCGTATCAAATCCTATCCTAAAAACTTGATCTTCGGCAACAACCATGTCAACAGGGCGACCGCCACCGCATACGCCGTGAACGGTAGAGAGAAGTCGGTGAGATCATGCGAAAAGACAGCCAGTACGATCCCGGCGAACGATCCCAAAATGGCGGCGATCAACTGCACTGCCAGCGCCAGCTTCGCCTTTGTTTTCAAGCTGCGGCAGACGGACAGCGCCATGGTAGTGCCTAAAATGTGACCGTTGGATGCCATCACTGCCGATGCCGGCTGTGCGGTCTCCCGAATCAATTCGTCATACAGCCGCCCTGCCGTGACGGGCAGGATATCTACATAGTATTCATCCAACTCAAAGTCACGGCACATACTGCTGACGGTGACAAGAGAATCGCAGGAACGCACCAACAGGGTAATGTGACTGCGGCACAGTGTTTGCAATGTTGCTTTGACAGCAGCATCCGGCAGATAGCTGACCACGAACATCGCCGCCAATTCTCCGTTTGAGGACATATATACTGTCTGGCGGCCGTTCTTGGCATACCGTGCCTCATAATCCGCCGACGGTGTATCTACACCGTGATTCTGCAGCAGACGGCGGTTGCCGACCAATATCCGGCGGCCGTCCACCCAGCCGGACAGCCCCAATCCCTGCTCATAAACCAAACTGTCGACCGGATGGAGCAGGGAGGTGTCGTTTTGGATGATCCGGCGGAAGATCAGAGATAACGGCCCACCGGAACGGATGGATACAGAAGCGGCATCCAAAATGGCATCGTCAATGTGTGCACCGGAGAAGGTCTTGATCCCGTGGAGCAGGATGCTCTCATCGGGGTACAGATCCGCCACATCCACCACCAGCGCATCCAGATTCCCGAAGTCCCGGACAGCCTTCCAGCCGACTAAGAATCCGCCTCTGCCCATCATATACCGACAGCATTGACGCAACGGGAACTGTACCGCCGCCGAAAGGGCGGTGGTGCTGATGCACAGCAAGCCGAGAAAGGTTTCTTTCCACAGCCAGATATCGTGCTCCGGATCGAGCATCAGCCACAGCAGAGAGCCCGCCAGTGCCAACAGTGAAAGAATGGGCGTCAGCCACCGGGCGAAATCATCCCCCAGGTCATCCTGCTGGGAATTGTCCAAAAAGTTTTTAAGAAAATCAGCCGGGCGGAAATAAGCCACCTGGGCAATACCGTCGGGAGAAACACGCCGGTTGATCTCCTGCGCCGCCTTTTCATCCTGTATCACGGCGGCGGCGTATTTTTCTCCCTCGTAGGAAACAAATTCAAAATTATGCCGCATCCGGGAAAGGACAATGTACTGCCCTATGGAACATAGCAGCATTGCCAATCCTGCCAGTGGTGTCCACACCGGCAGGGGAGCATCGGGCTTGAATACATGGACAAGCACACCGACAAACCCCATCACCGCCGTCAGTGCCGGGGCAGTGTCGGCATTGGCACGGAAGTTGAGCAGACCTTTGAGTCCTCTGATCAGCGAGACGGAGTTGAGCACCATCAACAGCAACAGAGAAAAGCCGTGGATCACCAAATAGCCGATATCGGTCAGTGGGGAGTATCCCATCATCCGGGTGGCAATGGTGACGACCGTCAATATAACTGTCAGAACAGCACTGACTACCAACGAGGCACCCGCCATCCGGCAACGGAACTGCAATTCCGTGGCAACGGCTTCGGTCTCTTCGTAACTGTCAAAGTCTTCGATGCCGGGCATATCCTCCGGATACGGGGAGGCTTCCTCCTCCGGATCGTTCAGCTCTTCCATCTCTCCGTTGATGACAAAGCCCCGGATCTTTTCTTCCCTCACACGGTGGAACTGTTCCTCTGCCTCCTGCACAGAAGGGGAGGAAACACTGTCATCGATATCCTCTACCCGTGCGATCTCTTCCAGTGTCAGTTGATCCGGCAGCTCCGTTCCGGCTGTTTCTTCCGGTTCCGGGACAGGTGCCGAAGGGGCAACTTTTCCGTCCGAAACGATCCGGGTCGCAGAGAGATCCACCGGTGGCTCGGCTTGCTCACGGGCGGCGGGAATGACCGCCGGGAACTCGTCTCTTTCTTCTACGGAAGGACTCGGAACGGCACTCTGCGTCCGAGAGGAGGCAGGCACTTCCGGTGCGGAGGCAGGCACTTCCGGTGCGGAGACAGGCACTTCCGGTGCGGTGACAGGCACTTCCGGTGCGGTGACAGCAGAAAAAGTACTGTCGTCTTCTACTCGGTAATGACCGATGGGCTTGAGCCCCCAATCCGACCAGATATCATCTTCTTCCGCTTCTTCTCTTCTCTTTTTACCGAAGCCGAATTTTTTGCGAGACTTCTTTTCATCATAGGGAGGCATCTCTTCCTCCTCGGCAAACCGGCACAGGTCTGCCGGTGTGAGTGCCGGCTCCTGCACGGCAGGAATGGCGGGCTTCTCTTCTTTTGCCGGGACCTCTGCCGTTGCAACAGCCGTCTCTGCGGGATGGGAGATTTCCTTTTCCCTGATCAGGGAATCGACCAAAGCATCCAGATCAATGGCGCTTTTGTTCATGTCGTCCTGCATTTTACCATTCTCTCCTTTATCCGTTTTTTGCCGGAATGCGGTGGCGCTGACGGCTTACCTCATACATTGCGATGCCGCAAGCCACCGAAGCATTAAGTGAATTGATCTTGCCGCTCATAGGAAGCGAAAGCACGAAATCACAGTTCTCCCGGACTAAGCGGCTGATTCCCTTTCCCTCCGAGCCGATCACCAAGGCAACGGGCCCGGTCAGATCGACGGAACACCAGTCATCACCGTCCATGTCCAATCCGTAGATCCATACTCCCCGCTTTTGCAGTTCCTTTATGGTCTCGGTCAGATTGGCTACCCGGACGACCGGCACATATTCCACTGCCCCGGCGGAGGATTTGTATACAGCCCCCGTCAAGCCGACCGAATGCCGGCGGGGAACGATGACGCCGTGAGCCCCTGCCGCTTCTGCTGTTCGCAGGATCGCTCCTAAGTTGTGCGGATCTTCCAGCTCATCGCAGATGATGAAGAAGGGGGGCTCCTGCCGCTCTGCCGCCAAGCGGAAAAGATCGTCCGTCTCGGCATAGGCCTTGCAAGCCGCCACGGCGATCACACCCTGATGATGGGGGGCGATCGCCTCTAATTTACGGATGTCAGTCTCTTTGATCGGGATGCCGGCAGAACGGCATCCGGCGATGATCGAAGCAATGCTTCCCTGTCGGTCTCCCTTGGCAATAAGCACACTGTCGATAGGACGGCAGGCTTTCAGTGCTTCAGCGACAGCGTTTCTGCCGATGATGTAATCTGCTCTGATTTCTCTATCTTGCATGAAGATCCCTCAAAACACAAAATTTCGCTTATACTCACCATCATTCTACCATATGTGGTAGAAAAATACAAGAAAAAAATACAAAAACAGAGCAGAAAATAAAAGCAGGAAGAACATGCGCTCGTCTTCCCACGGCATGTTCTTCCTGTCAGATGATCGGATTTATTCTTCTTCGGGACGGTCCCAGTTGTGCCAGACATCCTGTACATCGTCATCGTCTTCCAGCATGTCCAGTAATTTTTCCATATTCTCTGCGGCTTCCGGATCGTCGATGGTATTGAGGACATCGGAGACCATCTGCAGCTCGGCGGTGATGAAGGTGTAGCCTTTGCTCTCCAGATCATCACGGATGGCGGAAAAATCATCCGGCTCGGTGGTGATCTCATAGACATCTCCGTCGGATTCAAAATCGGAAGCACCCGCCTCCATGGCATCCTCCAGCACCTTGTCCTCGTCCAGATCTTCCGCTTCGATGACCAGTTTTCCCTTTTGGTTGAACATGAACGCCACACAGCCGTTCTGTCCGAGATTGCCGCCGCACTTATCGAAATAGTGGCGCAGATCACCGGCGGTACGGTTGCGGTTGTCGGTCAGTGTCTCGACAATGACGGCGATCCCGCTCGGCCCGTATCCCTCGTACCGCAGGGACTCGTACTTGTCCGCATCGCCTTCTCCTGCCGCCTTCTTGATGATGCGGTCGATATTGTCGTTGGGGACATTGTTGGCTTTCGCCTTGGCAATGGCATCCTTCAACTTGGAGTTGGTGTTGGGGTCGGCACTGCCGCCTTCTTTCACGGCGACGGCGATCTCCCGTCCCATTTTGGTAAAAATCTTGGCTTTCTGTCCGTCGGTTTTTTCTTTTTTACGCTTGATATTGTTCCACTTGGAATGTCCTGACATGGAAAAATCCCCTCACTGTTTGTTTTTTTCTATTCATTCTATCACAAGTGTTGTCGCTTTGCAACAGAATTTTAAAAAAATCGTATTTACATTTTCTTCGGATGATGGTATACTGAAGTATATTTTTGACGTGGAACAGAGTTTGACGGCTCGATCCTTCAGACGCCGTTTTGTAGCTTTCGCTACTTGGACAGTGGTGCTTTTATCAAGGAAGGGGATGGAAGAAATGAGCAAAAAAATGATGATCGGAGAAATGAAAAACGGTGTTCTGACACTGTATGCAGACGGACGTATTGATTCGTACACAGTTGCCGATATCGAAGAGGAAATAAACGCCTGTATCCGGGAATATTACCCCGAAAAAGTGGTGCTGGACTGCGAAAAACTGACCTATATCGCTTCCGCCGGTCTGCGGGTTTTGCTCCGTATCGGAAAAGAGCGTGAATTGGCGATCGTCAATGTTTCCCGTGAGGTTTATGAAGTGTTGGAACAGACAGGGTTCACCGGGATGTTTGATACCAAGAAGGCGGTGCGGCAGGTCAAACTGGACGGCTGTCCTGTTGTCGGAGCGGGAATGAGCTCGACCGTCTACCGTTATGACCGTGAAACGGTGGTAAAGCTGTTTGCTCCAAGGGTGACACTTGATCGTATCTACAAGGAAACAGCCAGTGCCAAGAAGTCTTTTGTGGCGGGGATCCCGACGGCGATCCCATACGATGTGGTGCGCTGCGGAGAATCGTACGGCACGGTATTCGAACTGATCGACGCAGACACTTTGTCCCAGAATCTGATGGATCATCCCGAACAGTTCGATGAGCTGATGGATAAATATGTCAGCCTGCTCAAACAATTTCACGGGACATCTGCCCTCAACGGGACATTCCCCGATATCCGTGAGAAATACCATCAGTGGGCGGCAGGACTGAAAAAATATATGTCTGACGAAGAGATCGCCGTCCTTTACCGGCTGATTGATGCCGTGCCGTGCCGTCAGACTATGATCCATGTTGACTGCCATTCCCGCAACATTATGGTACAGAACGGGAAACTGATCTTTGTCGATATGGCTGACGTGTCTATCGGACATCCGTTATTTGATATCGGTGCAGAATATTTTCATTATGTCATCCTTCGGTCTACCACGCTTGGCGCACGGGTGATATTCGGCGTAGAACCGGAAGATGAAGAATTGCCGCTTCGGGTATGGGACGGATTGGTGGAACGGTATTTTGCCGGATTTGACGGAGAAAAAATGTCAAAGATCCGGAAAATGTTGCGGTATTTCGGCTGCTTGCGTTGCTTGATCATGGTCGCCAAGCATGCCCATATGGAGCCGGAAGCGGCGAGAGAACTGGTCGACCGTCAGCGCAGAGATCTGTTGCCGTATGCGGAAGAGGCGGCGACTTTGTTTGCCGGAGCAGACGAATTTTTCCGATAACGAAGGAGAGGAGAAAAGCACATGGGATCGGAACGGTGGGATCTGCTGGACGAAAACGGATTCTTCACCGGCAAGACCATCTCCCGTGGGGAGGTGCTCATGTCCGGACAGTATCATTTGGTGGAACATATTTGGATCATTGATGCCAAGGGGCGCATTCTGATCCAGCAGCGTGCTTCCCATCTGCGGCTGATGCCGGGTGTGTGGGCGGCAAACAGTGGCAGCGCCGTTGCCGGAGAAGACAGCGAAAGCGCCGCCCGGCGGGAATTGTTTGAAGAACTGAGCATTCGCACACAGCCGGGAGAGATGGTCTACGGCGGCAGGATGCGGCGGCGAAATTCCTTCACGGATGTCTGGTTGCTATACCGGGAGATTGATCCGTCCTCTCTACGCCTTCAGAAGGAGGAGGTCGCCGCCGTCAAATGGGTAACGGTGGAAGAATTACAGGAGATGCTGGAATCCCGT
>JAZLKY010000217.1:0-4288 GCA_045597885.1 Acutalibacteraceae bacterium
TACCTGTCCGGTGTTCGATAACGCAGTATGGAATGCGGTCTTTCGCTATTGTAGTAATGAATGTATTCTTTAATGCTTTCCCGTATGTCATTTTGTGAAGTTTCCAAAACCGATGGAAAATCGTGTCAAAATATGATGTAATATCGGCAGAAAATTGATAAGAATTCCCGCAAGCGCAGCAAGGACCAGGGCAATGATGACCGGAAACGCCGCCGATTGCTTTTTCGGTTTTGCCGCCGACTGCCAGATCAGCCTGTTTTTCCCGACCTTCCCGTGCGAATAAGCATACCTCGGCTCAACCTCAAGCAAGGACAAGATATCGTAGGAAAGCTTTATGTCCTCATCGCACGGCAAATAGTCCCTGCGCTCGCCCTGAACCGATATTTCTATCGAATACTTCCCGAAACTTTTGAAAAGGACCACATCGCAAACTTTTTCTGTCCCGTAATAGTTCCGGAATCTCAAAAGTAATTCTTCCAGTGCGACAACGAATTTGGTTCTCTCGATGGCTTTTTCCCCTATTAATTAAAACTTGATTTTCCGTCTCCGATGAAGTATTATAATACCAAGTGCTGATGATGCTATGTATTACGGCAAACGGTCAAAAGCCGAACCGTCAGTGAACAAGCCCCCATCAGTCATCACTGCAAGAAAGGATGCTTTCGCCAGCGAAAGTAACGGTCAAATACCCATGTCAAAGCCCTACAGGCTCGGAATAACGGTCGGCAGATTCCAAACCTTTCACAAAGGACATCAGGATATGATCAACACGGCGTTGGCACTTTGCGACAGGGTGGGTATATTTATCGGTTCATCCCAGGAATCCGGAACCAACAAGAATCCGTTCTCTTTTGAAATGCGTAAACAGATCCTGCAAAAAATATATGCAGACCGGGTAGATATTTGTCCTCTCCCGGATATCGGCGTCGGCAACAATTCAAAATGGGGCAGGTATGTTATTGATCGGGTAACAGAGCATTTCGGAGAAAAACCGGATTTATTGATTTCCGGGAAAGAAGATCGCCGCATCAGTTGGTTTGACGGCGTTGACGGTCTGGCGATCGCTGAACTGTACATACCGAAAAGGATCAGCATTTCTGCCAGCCATATGCGGCAGTTATTAGTGGAAGATAGATTTGATGACTGGAAGAAATATTGTGACGAACGCCTATGGGACAGTTTTTCGGAAATGAGAAAAATCACCCTCGCAACTTATAAAAACACAAGCACGTCCAGCATATAAAATGAAATCAATGAATAAAGCGGGGGTACACCCTTAATATTTTTGCTGCACCCCCTCATTCTTCGGCAATGATTGTTAAGCCCTCAAATGCCTTTCCCCGGAACAGGATCATCGGATAGAAGACACTTTTTGCTTGCATATTTTGGAAATCGTGCTATACTGTGGATGCAGATGTCCCGTATGGGACATCTTTCAGAAAGAAGGATTTCGATGAAAAAGAACGATCTGTTCCTGCTGAATGGCTTACTGCCCGGAGAAAAAGAGCGCTGTTGGCAGCAGACAGACGCCCGCCCTTTGACGGTGGAAAAAGGCGAAATCATTTGCATCCCTGCTCAATCACAACCGTCTTTGATATGGATACTGGAAGGGAAGGCACAGATCTATCAGGAAGAGGCATGTATAAACGATCTCCGGCAGGGAGATCTGTTCGGAGCGGCGGCGTTGTTTGGAGAAGCCAGCCCGATCCCTCACCGGCTCGTTGCCGTCAGCCGTTGTCAAATACTCTATATTTCTCAAAAGACAGTCAGCAGTTGGATGGCGCTGTACCCACGGGTAGCAGAAAACTATGTTCGTTTTCTGTCAGACAGGATTCGTTTCCTTGACCGCAGGCTGTCCGCCCTTACTGCCGGATCGGCCGAAGAAAAACTGTGGCGTTATCTTACCGACAACCGGGACGAACAGCATACCGTTCATCTGCCGGATCGTATGGCGGAACTGGCAGACACACTGAACATGGGACGCTCCAGTCTGTACCGTTCCTTGGAATCGCTGGAACGAGCCGGCTGGATCTGCCGCCGTGGAAAGGATATCATCCTGTTGCAGGAACAAAAGGAAAAATGATGCTCATTCCCCGCCCTTCATCGTCATCACATCGCTGATCGTCGGGATCAATAACAAATACCGAAAAAAAGAAAGGAAACACTTGACAAATAGGCAAAAGTAGTATATGATATAAAGCGCATCCGGAAGATGCGTTTGCCGTTTTTGGGGGCGTAGCTCAGCTGGGAGAGCGTACGGTTCGCATCCGTAAGGTCGAGAGTTCGATCCTCTTCGTCTCCACCAACAATATAGTCCCTTTTGTCAGCAGACAAAAGGTACTTTTTGGTACGTTGTCAGCCAGCCGCGAAGGACGCAAGGTAAGCCGACCGCCCCCGTCAGTACACTGAGGCAGACCGGGTACCGGAAGGCAAAAACAGTCGTTTTTTGCCGGAAACAAAAAACATCAATCGGAAGGAATGGACGGTATGAAAGTTGTACTAAAGAATGTCACAAAAACATTTATCAGCCGCCATGACAAAAGAACAGATGTGACAGCAGTCAACAATCTTGACTTTGAAATTCCTGACGGTAAGCTGATCGGTCTGCTCGGTCCGAGCGGATGCGGAAAAAGCACGACACTCAACCTGATCAGTGGATTGGAAGCACCGACAAGCGGAAGGATTTTCTTTGGCGATGAAGACATCACCGATTTGCCGCCGGAGAACAGAGGGATCGGAATAGTTTTTCAGAATTATGCCCTTTATCCCCACCTTACCGTCAAAAAGAATGTCATGTTCCCTTTGCAGAACCTCAAAGGCAAAAACAAACTCACCAAAAAACAGATGAACGAAAAAGTCCTCGAAGCGGCAAAGCTTGTCCAGATCGAAAATCTGCTGGACAGAAAGCCGAGAGAGCTGTCAGGCGGTCAGCAGCAGCGTGTCGCCATCGCCAGAGCACTGATCAAGCTTCCCCGTGTACTTCTGCTGGATGAACCGCTTTCAAACCTCGATGCCAGACTCCGTATACAAACAAGAGAAGAGATCAAGCGTATACAAACAGAGACCGGCGTGACGACGATATTTGTAACGCATGATCAGGATGAGGCTATGAGTATTTCCGACTTTATTGTCGTCATGAAGGAGGGTGTCGTACAGCAGATCGGCAAGCCCCAGGAGGTCTATGACGATCCGAAGAATCTTTTTGTTGCCAAATTCCTCGGCACGCCCCCCATCAACATTTTTGACGGAGAGATCAAGAACGGCATCATTTCCGTCAACGGCGATGCCATAGCAAAAAGCAAAGGCATTAGGGACGGAAAGGTCATTGTCGGCATACGGCCGGAGGGTTTCGTCCTCAAAAATGACGGCGCATTCAAATGCCGCCTTTCTGCCATAGAAGTTATGGGAAGGGATACCAGTGTAGTATCGAAAAATCCCGCCTCGCAGAATCGGTTCGTCCGCTCCATTATCAGTGCAGAAAACAATGTTGTACCGATCAACGGAGAAATTGCTTTTGATATCAAACGCAGCAAATTCTTCCTGTTCGATCCCCTTACGGAAGAACGCATAAATGTCGAGTATTCAGAATGACAGAGGGCGAAAAGATGAAGTTCAACAATTATAAGGGCTGGCTATATCTTGCTCCCGCCCTTCTTTTCCTCGGCGTTTTTATGGTATATCCGTTGTTTGATGTCCTACTGTATTCCTTTGAGGAGAATTTCAATTTTGCTTCGCAGACATATACAGGGATCGGTATCGGAAATTACGAATATGTCCTGCGTGATCCGTTCTTTATCCAGGCGATCAAAAACACAGTGATCATAGTGGCAATAACTGTACCGCTTTCCACCGGGATCGCACTCGTCATATCCCTCGGACTCAGTTCAATCAAAAAATTGCAGGAATTATTTCAAACCGTTTATTTTTTGCCATATGTTACCAACACGCTTGCCGTCGGGTTGGTTTTTATGATCCTTTTCAAAAAGACCGCATACACCGACGGATTGGTCAATCTGATGCTTTCGTGGTTTGGAGCAGGACCGGTGGACTTTATTGACGGGCCTTATTGGGCAAAGATGTTCGTCATGTGTTTCTACACAGTGTGGGTAGTGCTCCCCTTCAAGATCCTCATACTCACCAGTGCGCTGGCATCGGTAAATAAAGAGTACTACAATGCGGCAAAGATAGATGCTACGCCAAAATGGAGAGTATTCACAAAAATAACGCTTCCGATGATATCTCCCATGATTTTTTATCTCGTCATCACCGGTTTTATCGGCGCTTTCAA
>JAZLKY010000218.1:0-1166 GCA_045597885.1 Acutalibacteraceae bacterium
TGGTCTTGAACTGCAGCATCTGCGGCTGGATCTTTTCCGCCACCGGGCAAAGTCCTCTCTCGTAGGTATAGCCGTCAAAGAACTGCTCCCGTCCGAGGAAACACTTGTTGCGGAACGCCGGTTCCAGATAGTTGAGCTGCCATGCGGCATAGATGCCGTCGCCGCCCAGCTCCATGAATTTTTTGCGGAAATCATACCAACTGAAATCCGTATTGATCATGCGTACGGAAACAGACCAGTATGCGTTGGTGCATTCGGCGGGGGTGTACTGCGGGATGAGCCAGTCGCATCCGGCGGCTGCCTGCTCCATGATCTTTCCGTTCTCCATGCGGATGGCACACAGTTCTTCCATGCGCTCGGTCTGTGCCAGTGCCGCCGCACCGATCAGATCGGAGATCCGATAGTTCCAGCCGAGTGCCACATGGCGCTCGTAGGCGGGATCCTGGATATCGTCTTTGGTGATGCGGGCTTGTTTCATGGTGATACTGCCGTAACCCAAGCCGGAGATGCGGCGCAGGTTCAGCGCATATTCATCGTTGTTGGTGGTGACGATCCCGCCCTCACCGCTGGTCAGATGCTTGCTGGACTGGAAGGAGAAACTTGCCATATCACCGATAGTACCGGCTTTTTTGCCCTTATAGGTGCCGAGGAAGCACTGGGCGTCGTCCTCGATGACCACCAAATGATGCCGCCGGGCAATGTCCATGATGGCATCCATGTCCGGCATCAGTCCGTACAGCGCCACTACGATGATCGCCTTGGTGCGGGGGGTGATCTTTTTCTCGATCTCCGGGGCACTGATGACAAATGTTTTTTCATCCACATCTGCAAAGACGGGGATGGCGTTCGCCATCAGCACGGCGAGTGAGGTGGAAGCCATGGTGAGCGGCGGGACGATGACCTCGTCTCCGACACCGACACCGGCGGCTTCCAGTGCCGTGTGCAGGGTGGCAGTGCCGTTGACCATAGCCACACCGTGAACGGCACCGATTTTTTCGGCAAATGTCCGCTCGAAGCGGGTAACGAATTTATAGTTGTTGTGGGTTTCAAACTGACCGTCCAGTGCTTCCATCACATAGCGGCGTTCCTGTTCGGTGATGCGTTCGACTTTCATACGGTAACACTCCATTCTGTTTATTGTCGGATTTGTTTTTATACAGAGCAAT
>JAZLKY010000219.1:0-4120 GCA_045597885.1 Acutalibacteraceae bacterium
GCCGCTCCCCGAAGATGCCAAGGAAACGGTGTTCCCGCCCTTGAGCGACGACGAAATAGCCGGTGTCTGGGAGGACGTGTTCACCAACCGGGATGCGTTCCATGTTGCCGTTTCCGAGGATAACATGAAAACATGGAAGGGCTTCCGGGAACTGAACCTCAACGAACTGCGCAACACCTGCGATTTCCGCACCTCCGGCGGCAACGGCAGTTGTAACGACAAGAGCGTTCACCAATCCCAGGCGATGGAACTTCCCTACGGAAAGATCCTTGTCCACAACGGTCAGCACGAACGGGTGAACAAACTGATCATCTTCGATATCAATTGGCTGTACGAGACCGCACGGCGTAACGATCTGAAAAGCGGCATGGGCGATTTCTCCTCGCAGGTATACTTAAAAAGTGTCAGTGGCGGTATCCGCAACGGGACATCGGGGCATTGCGCCTGGAACCGTACCAACGGTGTCATTCCTATGCCCGATCCGTGCGGCGATCATTCCGAGGTGCTGTTCTTCCGCAACCCGGATGACGAATGTCTCTACAATCAACTGCAGGGCATCGTGTGGAATTTCCCGGCGGCACACCGGGGGCGTGTCGATGTCAAACTGCGTATCATGGGCGACGGTTTGCGCCTATCCGTGTTGGATTTCTGGATGAATCCCTGCGATCCCACCCTCGCCGAATTTGCAAATTTCACCTTCCCGATCACGAAAAAGACACAGGACTGGCTGAATGTCACCGTGCGGTTCGATACCGACCAGGGGACGTCTGAGCTGTACTTTGACGGAGAAAAGGTCGAAACCTGCAAAATGCAGGCGCAGGCACCGCACGGGATGTGCTATCTTCATCTGCAGATACTATCCCCCTGCGGCGACAAAAAAGGAAGTTATGTCAAGGAATTGGCTGAAACTGCCGAATAACAAAACCGTACTATCTCAAGGGGATGTTAAAAAACTCTCGTTTTTTAACATCCCCGTTCTCATTCGTCAATATGAACGAAAAAAAAACTAAAATTTGTAAAAAGCGCAAAATTTATTTGACAAGAATTGGTGACTATGGTATCATGATAGAAATGTACATGCTATTATGGTCAGCGATGAAGGGAGAATGGAAATCGTGGCGCATTTTATTAATGAACCTTCCCATACATTCAATGAGTATCTGCTGATTCCGGGGTATTCATCCAGCGAATGTATTCCTGCCAATGTCAGTCTGAAAACGCCATTGGTCAAGTACCGTCGTGGAGAAGAATCGACGATCACCATGAACATTCCCATGGTTTCTGCCATCATGCAGGCAGTGTCCGATGACCGTCTGGCAGTAGCTTTGGCGGTAGAGGGCGGCGTATCCTTTATTTACGGTTCTCAGTCGATCGAGGATGAGGCTGCCATGGTCAAACGTGCCAAGGCATACAAAGCCGGATTTGTAAAAAGCGATTCCAACATCCGCCCGGATGCCACCATGGCAGATGTCATCGCATTGACCGAGAAGACGGGGCATTCCACCGTTGCGGTGACAGAGGATGGCACTCCCGACGGTATTCTGTTGGGGATTGTCACCGGTCGTGATTACCGTGTCAGCCGAATGATGCCCGACACCAAGGTCGAGACCTTTATGACGCCGCTCAGCAAGCTCATCTGCGGCAAAGAGGGGATCACCTTAAAAGAAGCCAACGACGTGATCTGGGATCACAAACTGAATTCTTTACCGATCATCAGTGAGGACGGTCGGCTGTGTTACATGGTATTTCGCAAAGATTATGATTCTCACAAGCAGAACCCGGATGAATTGCTGGACAGCCACAAGCGATATGTCGTCGGTGCCGGTATCAATACCAGAGACTACGCCGAACGGGTTCCCGCTCTGTTGGATGCCGGTGTTGATGTGCTGTGCATTGATTCTTCCGAAGGATTCTCCGAATGGCAGAAGCGCACCATCGGCTGGATACGGGAGCAATACGGCGATGCCGTCAAGGTCGGCGCAGGCAATGTAGTGGATGCAGACGGCTTCCGCTTCTTGGCTGAATGCGGTGCTGACTTCATCAAAGTAGGTATCGGCGGCGGTTCCATCTGTATCACCCGTGAGACCAAGGGTATCGGACGGGGACAGGCTACAGCCTTAATCGACGTATGCAAAGCACGGGATGATTATTTCGCTGAAACGGGGATATATATTCCCGTCTGTTCCGACGGTGGCATCGTATATGATCACCATATCACACTGGCTTTGGCAATGGGTGCAGACTTCGTCATGCTGGGGCGGTATTTCGCCCGCTTTGATGAGAGTCCCTCCAATAAAGTCAGCATCGGCGGCACCTATTACAAGGAGTATTGGGGCGAAGGCTCTGCCCGTGCACGCAACTGGCAGCGCTACGATCTCGGCGGAGCGCAGAAGCTGTCCTTTGAAGAAGGGGTGGATTCCTATGTTCCGTATGCCGGCAGCCTGAAGGACAATGTTGCCCTCACACTGAGCAAGGTCCGTTCCACCATGTGTAACTGCGGAGCGCTGACTATCCCCGAATTACAGCAGAATGCCAAACTGACACTGGTATCCGCCACCAGCATCGTTGAAGGCGGTGCGCATGATGTCATCCAAAAAGACAGTAATATGACCGTCAAATAAAAACAGCACGACCGTTTTCCGGCAAACAGAAGAAAGGGTGTAGAAAATGAACTTCTTTGAAGAACTGAAAACCTATGATCCGGCAGTGGCATCTGCCTGCTTTGACGAACTGGAGCGTCAGCGCCACAATGTGGAACTGATCGCCAGTGAGAACATTGTATCCAAAGCAGTGCTATTGGCGGCAGGCGGCATACTGACCAACAAATATGCAGAGGGCTATCCCGGCAAGCGGTACTACGGCGGCTGTCAATGTGTCGATGTCGTAGAAGAAATTGCCAGAGAACGTGCCAAGACGCTGTTCGGGGCGGAGCATGCCAATGTCCAGCCCCACTGCGGCGCTTCTGCCAATCTGGCTGTATTCTTTGCCCTGCTCCAGCCGGGCGATACCGTAATGGGCATGAATCTGCAGGAGGGCGGTCATCTGTCCCACGGTTCACCCGTCAATATATCGGGAAAATATTTCCATGTCGTTCCCTACGGTGTCAACCCGGAGACCGAAGTCATCGACTATGATGAGATGCGGAAGATCGCCCTGGAATGCAAACCGAAACTGCTGGTGGTCGGCGCCAGTGCCTATTCCCGGATCATTGATTTCAAGCGGTGTCGGGAAATTGCCGATGAGGTCGGTGCTTATCTGATGGTAGACATGGCACACATAGCCGGTCTGGTGGCGGCGGGGGTACATCCCTCTCCTGTCCCCTATGCAGATGTCGTCCCCACTACCACCCACAAGACACTGCGCGGTCCCCGCGGCGGCATGATCCTTTGCCGTGAATCCCTTGCCAAAGCCATTGATAAGGCGATTTTCCCCGGTACACAGGGAGGACCGCTGATGCACATCATTGCCGCCAAAGCTGTTGCACTGGGAGAGGCAATGACCGATGAGTTCAAGGCATACGGACAGCAGATCGTCACGAATGCCGCCGCTCTGTGCAAGGGGCTGACCGACCGGGGGATCGAGATCGTTTCCGGCGGAACGGACAACCACCTGATGCTACTCAAGCTGATCAACACCGGCATCACCGGCAAAGAGCTGGAAGCCCGGTTGGATGAGGTGCATATCACCGCCAACAAGAACACCGTCCCGAATGACCCCGCCAGCCCGTTTGTTACCAGTGGCTTGCGGATCGGCACTCCGGCGGTGACCACCCGTGGCTTCAAAGAGCCGGAAATGGCAAAGATCGCCGGCTGGATCGCCGATGCCATCAAAGACTACGATGGCAACCGGGAGCGCATCAGTGCCGAGGTGCAGGAGGTCTGTTCCCGGTACCCGCTCTACTGAACAAATTGAACAAGGAGCTGTTAAAAACTTCCGTTTTTTAACAGCTCTTTTTTTATTTTATTCGATCGTTTTCACGCAGTCGGAGACAGCCTTTCAATCAAACGCAGACAATAAAGATATACCCCCGCCGACCATCCCATCATGGTCGGCGTTTCATATTCTTTATTGACGGAGACAGTACCCTCAATGACATTATATTTTTCCCATAGACTACCTG
>JAZLKY010000220.1:0-2131 GCA_045597885.1 Acutalibacteraceae bacterium
CCGCCGCCGAAACCGGTCCGGACGGGCGTATGGTGTATGCCAAAAACCTGCGTTCCTTCCGCACTAAATTCGGCTTGGTCTTTCAGAACTTCAACCTCTTTCCGCACTATTCGGTGCTGAAGAACCTGACGGATGCTCCCATCAGCGTGTTGCACCGTGACCCGGCAGAGGTGAGGGAAGAATGTATACAGTTATTGTCCAAGATGGGACTGGAGGATAAGGCAGATTCCTATCCCTATCAGCTCTCCGGTGGGCAACAGCAACGGGTGTCTATCGTACGGGCGCTGGCGATGAAGCCGGAGATCCTGTTCTTTGACGAGCCGACCTCTGCACTGGACCCCGAACTGACCGGAGAGGTGCTGAAGGTCATCAAACAGTTGGCTGAGGAAAATATGACGATGGTCATTGTCACCCACGAGATGGCTTTTGCCAAGGCGGTATCTGACCGGGTGATCTTTATGGACGGCGGCGTGATCGTTGAAACAGGAAAACCAGAAGACGTATTTGATCACCCCGCCAGTGAGCGCACACGCCGCTTCCTGCGCAATTATCAGCAATGACGGTACGCTATGCTTTGGCAGATCCCACTGGGAACATCACGCTGTTGGTACGTACCCCCGTACCGGTCGGAGAACAGCCAACGGTCGCCGAGCGGCTGATGGAACGGGAGCCGACTGCCGAACAGGTCGGATTCCTGTCTGCTGACGGATTGCGTATGGCAGGGGGAGAATTTTGCGGTAATGCTACCATGGCGGCGGCGGTGTTGGCGGCGGCGGACGAAGGACTGCCGACAGGGAATACTGTCACCCGCCGCTTAGCGGTATCCGGGGCAAAAGAGCCGCCAACGGTGACGGTCACCGCCTTGCCGGACGGGGCATATGCCGGGACAGTGGTCATGCCGCCCTGCCGGAATATCCGCACGGTGTCCCTGCCGCTTGAAGGCCGTACGGTGTCCCTGCCGGTAGTAGAGATGGACGGCATCTCTCACATCCCGGTCACGGGGCAGTTGTCACGGGAACAGGCGGCAACGGTCATCCACCCGTGGTGCCGTCTTTTACAGGCGGACGGATTGGGCATCCTGCTGCTCAATGAAACAGCCGATACGATGGAGCCGTTAGTGTACATTCCGGCGGCAGACACCGTGTTTTGGGAGCATTCCTGTGCCAGTGGCACAACGGCGGTCGGGGCTTATTTTGCCGCCACCCGGCAGGGCTTCACTTCTCTTGCACTACAGCAGCCCGGCGGAACACTGACTGTCTTGGCCGACAAAAACGGAAGATTATTGCTAACCGGGACAGTGCGGTTAATAAAAGAATGTACGGTGCCCTAAATAAAACAGTAACAGATGCGGCATTCCCCCCCCCTGAACGGGTGAGAAAAAAGCCGCATCTGTTACTGTTTTATATTTTACTTTTCCGGCAACGGTTCCAACTGTGCCACATGGCGGGCAAGGCGTGTCAAATCATCGGCGTCCGTCGTGCAGTCCCCGGTCACATCGGATGCAAGCAGTGCATCTCCGGCAAGGGAATCCAGTTTTGCCACCGCACGGGCAAGGGCGGTCAGATCATTGGCATCCGCCGTGCCGCCGCTGCCGTCGATATCCCCGACGAATGCGGGCAACAGTTCGCCATATGCAAAGGTTTCTTCCCCCGCCGCACCGCAAAGGGAACAGGTCTTAAAAAACACGGCTCTCTGCGTAAAGGTGGCGGCGGATTTCAGATACGCCTTATCCGGGTTCTCTACCGTGCAGTGATGTGCGCCGTACTCGCCGTAGGGCTGATAACAAATGTCACAGATCGCCAACTCTTTACAGGTCGCCGTGCCGCCGGTATGTGCACCGAACGGTAACAGTTCGTTAGAGCCGCTTGTCACAACGCCGCACCGGTCACAGGTGACATATTCGCCGTGCCCCTGCACAAGACAGGTGGATTCTTCGGCGGGATGGACAGTGGTCTTTTCATGCGGACAGTTGACCGTGACCGTTCCCGGCAGGACAGTAAGATCCACCCGCCGTTCACTGCGGTCAGCGCACAGACGCAGGTTGAAACCGACGGCATAATCGCCCGGTTCGGCTGTATCGGCAACGGCAAAGGTGAATGTCATCAAAAGCCCATCGGCGGTGACATCCGCA
>JAZLKY010000221.1:0-12263 GCA_045597885.1 Acutalibacteraceae bacterium
ACCCTGCCTTGTAACCCATAAAACCTGTCGGCGGCTTCGGCCGCCAGACCGAAGCCGGGACAGTCTGTTGGATGTGTCCGGGAGATTCCCGGCAGGAAAGGAGATTTCTATGAACCTGATTCTTTTAGGCGCCCCCGGCGCCGGCAAAGGTACACAGGCGGAGATCCTGTGCGACCGTTTGCAAATCCCTACGGTTTCCACGGGCAATATGATCCGTGAAGCGCTGAAAAGCGGTACGGAGATGGGGCTGAAAGCGAAGGCGTTCATTGAATCCGGCGCATTGGTTCCCGATGAGGTCGTGATCGGCATCGTCCGTGAACGGCTGTCGCAGGACGACTGCAAAAACGGATTTATTTTAGACGGCTTCCCTCGTACCATCCCCCAGGCCGAGGCACTGGACAGCATGGGTATCACGATCGACCGTGTGGTGGATATCAATGTCCCGGACGAAGTGATCACCCGGCGTGTGACCGGTCGCCGTGTTTGTCCCGGTTGCGGCAACAGTTATCATGTTGAGTATAAAAAGCCTCAGCAGGATGGTGTTTGCGACAACTGCGGCGCCACCCTTGTTCAGCGCAAGGATGACCTGCCAGAAACTGTCGTTGAGCGTTTGCGTGTGTATCACGATCAAACCGAGCCACTGCGTGAGTATTATGCCAAAGCCGGCAAGCTGCTGGTGATGGATGGCACGCAGGGGATCACCGAGATCGCCGAACAGACGCTGGCGCAACTGAAAGGCTGATCCCATGATCAGTATCAAAAGCAGTCGGGATCTCAAGCTCATGCGAGAGGCGTGTGTGATCTCGGCAAGGGCATTGCAAATAGGCGGGAAGGCGGTTCAGCCCGGTGTGACTACCGGTGAGATAGACCGCATTATCCGCGAGTATATTGAGAGCATGGGAGCCAAGCCCAACTTTCTCAATTACGGTGGATTCCCTGCCAGTGCCTGCATTTCAGTCAACGAAACGGTCATCCATGGCATACCCGGCAAGCGTGTCATCAAAGAGGGCGATATCGTCAGTATTGATGTCGGCGCTGCCATCAACGGTTTTAACGGTGACAATGCCGCCACTTTTGCGGCGGGCAAGGTCAGCGCCGAGGCGCAGGCTTTGATGGATGCCACCCGTGAGAGCCTGTACGAAGGCATCCATGCCGCCAAAGCAGGTAATCGGGTCGGAGACATCGGTTCAGCCGTTCAACGGTATGTCGAGATGCGTGGTTACTCGGTCGTACGGCAGTTTGTCGGCCACGGAGTAGGCACGGATCTGCATGAAGACCCCAGCGTACCCAATTTCGGCACTCCCGGTCGTGGCCCCAAGCTATTGCCCGGTATGACGATCGCCATTGAGCCAATGATCAATTGCGGCACTCACGAGGTGGAGATCCTCAAGGATGGATGGACAACGGTGACGAAGGATGGCAGATTATCTGCCCATTTTGAGCATACGGTAGCAATTACGCCGGACGGTCCGATCATTATGACCGATCCGGACGGGAAACTACGGTAAAACACTGACCGTGGCTGCACTATACAGCCACAATGGCAATGGAGGATAGTATCCTATGTCGAAAGACGATGTAATCGAGTTGGAAGGTGTTGTCGTGGAGGCACTGCCTAACGCTACCTTCCAGGTAGAGCTGGCAAACGGCCATCGGATCTTAGCACACATTTCCGGCAAGCTGCGGATGAATTATATCCGTATTCTGCCGGGTGACAAAGTCACCGTCGAAATGTCGCCGTATGATCTGACAAAAGGTCGTATTACTTGGCGAACAAAATAAGACTGTATCCGTGCCAGCACGGCGCAGTCTTCCCGCCCGGAGCGGACGGGATCTCATCTTTCAGTGATGTACACTGAAAACGGCATATCTGCCGGGAAAGGAATGGTCATTTATGAAAGTCAGACCTTCTGTGAAGAAAATCTGCGAAAAATGCAAGATCATCAAACGCAAAGGCCGTGTAATGGTCATTTGCGAAAACCCGAAGCACAAACAGCGTCAGGGCTGACCGGGTTTGTCACAACAGTGGCGTACAACGCCGCATTTGAAAGGAAGGATAATCTATGGCACGTATTGCTGGTGTCGACCTGCCCCGTGACAAACGGGTGGAGATCGGCCTGACCTACATTTTTGGTATCGGCCGCAAGTCATCCAATGATATTCTGGCTGCTACCGGGATCAACCCGGATGCCCGTGTACGGGATCTGACCGAGGACGAGGTTTCCAAACTGCGTGAGTATATCGACCACAACTATACGGTGGAAGGCGATCTGCGCCGGACAGTGGCATTTGACATCAAGCGTCTGATAGAGATCGGCAGTTACCGTGGCTTGCGCCACCGTAAGGGATTGCCGGTGCGTGGACAGCGCTCGAAGACCAATGCCCGTACCCGCAAGGGCCCGAAGAAGACCATCGCCAACAAGAAGAAGTAAGCAGGAGGGATATAGAATGGCTGCTACCAAAAAGGGTGCTACCACCCGTCGTCGTAAAGAACGTAAAAATATTGAACGGGGCGCCGCCCATATCCAGTCCACGTTCAACAATACCATCGTGACCATCTCCGACCTGCAGGGCAACGCATTGTCCTGGGCAAGTGCCGGAGAACTGGGATTCCGTGGTTCCCGTAAATCCACCCCCTTTGCCGCACAGTCTGCGGCGGAGACAGCCGCCAAAGCGGCAATGGAACACGGTCTGAAGACTGTAGAAGTATATGTTAAAGGTCCGGGTGCCGGCCGTGAGGCTGCCATTCGTGCCCTGCAAGCCGCCGGATTGGATGTTACCATGATCAAAGATGTAACGCCCGTTCCCCACAATGGATGCCGTCCTCCCAAGAGAAGACGGGTTTGACCGAATTAGGAGGTGTAACCGAATATGGCAAGATATACTGGTGCGGTGTGCAAACTTTGCCGCCGTGAAGGTCAGAAGTTGTTTTTGAAAGGTGAGCGTTGCTATACCGGCAAATGCGCTATGGATCGCCGTGCTTTTGCACCCGGTCAGCATGGGCAGGCACGGAATCGCAAGGCTTCGGAATACGGCAAGCAGTTGCGTACAAAGCAGGTTGCAAAGCGGTATTATGGTGTATTGGAGAGCCAGTTCCGCCACTATTTTGAGCTGGCAGAGAAAATGCCGGGACAATCCGGTGAAAATCTGTTGATTCTGCTGGAGAGCCGTTTGGATAATGTGGTATACCGTTTGGGTATGGCAAGCTCCCGTGCAGAGGCCCGTCAGTTGGTCGGTCAGCGTCACTTCTCTGTTAACGGCCGCACGGTGAATATTCCTTCGTTCCTGGTAAAGCCCGGAATGGTGGTTGCCATGCGCGAAGGAAGCCGTTCTCTTGACAAGATGAAGAACATTGTGGAAGCCAACAGTGCTCGTCCGATTCCCCAGTGGCTGGACATGGACCGTGAAAAACTGGAAGCCAAAGTAGTTGCTTTGGCAAAGAGAGAGGAAATTGATCTGCCCATCGAAGAAACACTCATCGTCGAGTTGTACTCCAAGTAAGGCATTTGTTTCCCCTAAGCGAAAGAAGAAGAATACGGTCAGGATCATTGTCGCTTACGGGCGGTATTGGTCCAACCAGTTACGAAGGAGGTTTTTTGCATGATCGAAATTGAAAAGCCCCGTATCGAAGCGCTGGATCTGGCAACGAATGGCACCTATGGCAAGTTTGTGGTCGAACCTTTGGAGCGTGGATACGGCACCACTATTGGCAACAGCCTGCGCCGGGTTTTGCTTTCGTCTCTTCCCGGTGTGGCGGTGACCTCCATTAAGATCGACGGTATCCTCCATGAGTTTTCCACCGTTCCGGGTGTCAAAGAAGACGTCACGGAGATCGTGCTGAACATCAAGGGCTTGATCGCCAAGATCAACGGTGAAGGCCCCAAGGTGGTTTATATTGAAGCGGAGGGTCCCTGTGAAGTGACCGCCGGTTCGATCAAGTGCGACAGTGAAGTTGAGATATTGGTGCCGGATATGCACATTGCCACATTGGGCGAGGGTGCACGGTTGTTCATGGAACTGACTCTGGACAAGGGCCGTGGTTATGTGCCGGCGGACAGGAACAAGCAGCTCATGAACCCGGCGATCGGCGTGATCCCGATAGATTCCATCTACACGCCGGTCATGAAGGTGAATTACACCATTGAAAACACCCGTGTCGGACAGATCACCGACTACGACAAGCTGACATTGGAAGTTTGGACAAACGGTGTCATTTCAGCGCAGGAAGCCGTTTCTTTGGGTGCGAAGGTTCTGACAGAGCATTTGAATCTGTTTGTGGACCTGTCCGGTGACACCTATGCCGGTGATTCCATCATGGTGGAAAAGGATGATAAGGCGCAGGCGTCGGTTCTTGGGATGACCATCGAGGAATTGGATTTCTCTGTGCGGTCGTTCAACTGCCTGAAACGGGCAAGCATCAATACGGTAGAGGACTTGATCAGCAAGTCAGAGAGCGATATGATGAAGGTCCGTAATCTGGGGCGTAAATCCCTGGAGGAAGTTATCAACAAATTGGAGTCCCTGGGGCTTGCCCTGCGGGACGACGAAGAATAATAATCTTCGATTGACAGAAAAGGAGTGAATACCCATGCCCGGTACCAGAAAGTTAGGCAGACCGACTGCCTCCCGTATGGCTATGCTGCGTGCAATGGTAACGTACCTGTTCGAAAACGGCAGGATCGAAACCACCGTTACCCGTGCGAAGGAAGTACGGTCTATGGCGGAAAAAATGATCACGATCGCTAAGAATCCCACACTGGCTAACAAGCGTCAGGTTTTTGCTTTCGTGACGAAGGAAGCGGTTTCCAAGAAGTTGTTCGATGAGATCGCTCCCAAATACGCAGAGCGTAACGGCGGATATACCCGCATCATCAAGACCGGCGCCCGTCGGGGCGATGCGGCAGAGATGGCGATCATCGAATTGCTGTAAAGATTTTTAAAAATGGCTGTAAAAGACGCAAGTTTTTTACAGCCGTTTTTTGTTGTAAAAATTTTCGCTGTGGGAGGCAAAAAGAGCCCCTTGTAACATTTGCACAAAAACCGGGCAAAAATGACAAGATAAGAATGTCGCCGTTTGTTATTGACAAAATCCGACCTTACGGTTATAATGAAAAAAACAAAAATTTTCGTGTCGATATAAATCAAATAATATGGTTTTGAAGTTTCTACCCGATCACCGTAAAAGATCGGACTATCGATGCAGTATAGAGGTGCTGTCTCTATATTTGTCGTGCAGGAACGGATGGATTGTTTCTGCATTTTTGTTTTTTCAGGAAAGGATGTCGTGCCGTGAGACTGTTGGAAGAACGTATTCGGCAGGAGGCCAGGGTGGCACCCGGCGATGTATTACAGCTGAGCGGCTTTCTTAATCATCAGATTGACGTGGATCTGTTGGACAAAATGGCGGATGAGTGGGTACGGCTGTATGCGGCAGAGCCCGTGGACAAGGTACTGACCATTGAGTCTTCCGGCATTGCCATGGCGTGCTTGGTGGCGCTGAAGTTGGGTGTACCCATGCTGTTTGCCAAGAAGAGTAAGAGCACCAACATCTCTGACGACGTCTATTCTGCCGATGTCCGGTCGTATACCCACGGTTCTTCCAACACGGTGGTGGTGGACAGGTCGTTGCTTTTGCCCGGCGAGCGGGTTTTGATCATCGACGATTTCCTTGCCATGGGTGAGGCGCTGCGTGGACTGATCTCTTTGACAGAACAGGCGGGTGCGACCGTGGCGGGGATCGGTATCGCCGTCGAGAAGGCTTTTCAGCCCGGAGGAGCAGACCTGCGGCAAAAAGGCTACCGTATAGAGAGCTTGGCACGGATCGCTTCCATGAGTGTGGACGATGGCGTGTCGTTTTTTCAGTGACTGACCGTCGGATGACGGTGAAAATAAAAGTGTTTTGGAGGAAAAGGAAATGAAAAAGTTCTTGGCACTGGTTCTGGCGGCTGTGATGCTGTTCTCTCTGACCGCCTGCGGCGATCCGGAGGGCGCAAGCAGCGCCCCAACTACTGCGGAGGGAGAGAGTGCTTCTCTGCTTCCGGCTCCTACTCTCACAAAGGATTTTGAGATCAAAGACGATTTCAAGTTCGGCATGATTTGTCTGCACGACGAAAACTCCACTTATGACAAGAACTTCATCAATGGTGCCAATGCCATGAAGGATGCGCTGGGATTGACGGATGAGCAGTTCCTGATCAAGACCAACATCCCCGAATCCAACGCTTGCTATGAAGCGGCAGTGGAGCTGGCTAACAAAGGCTGCAACATGATCTTTGCCGACTCTTTCGGTCATGAGGCATTTATCGTCCAGGCGGCAAAGGAATTCCCCGATGTTCAGTTTGCCCATGCTACCGGTGTCTCTGCCAAATATGCCAACAAGAATGTTGCCAATATGCACAACGCTTTTGCCTCCATTTATGAGGGCCGTTATCTGGCAGGTATCACTGCCGGTCTGAAGCTTAATGAGATGATCGACGCCGGTAAGATCACTGCTGATCAGGCGATCATCGGTTATGTCGGTGCGTTCACCTATGCCGAGGTCATCTCCGGTATGACTTCGTTCTTCCTGGGTGCCCGCTCCGTCTGCCCCAGCGCAACGATGAAGGTACGTTACACCGGCTCCTGGTATGATCAGGCACTGGAGCAGGAAGCCGCCACCGCCCTTATTGAGCAGGACAAGTGTGTGCTGATCAGCCAGCATGCGGACTCTTTGGGCGCACCGACGGCGTGCGAGTTGCACGATGTCCCCAACGTTTCCTACAACGGTTCCACCTATTCTGCCGGCGAGAACACCTTCCTGATTTCCTCTGCCATCAACTGGGCTCCGTTCTTTGTCTACATGGCAAAATGCATCAACACCGGTACAGAGATGGATAAGGATTGGTGCGGCTCGATCGCTACCGGTTCTGTGGTGCTTTCCGGCATCAACCAGGGCGTGGTCGCTGACGGAACAAAAGAGGCTATTGATAAGGCTATTGAAGAATTCAAGGCGGGTACACTCCATGTATTTGCTACCGATAAGTATACTGTCGGCGGCAAGGTAGACGAGGGACTGGCAGATGTCGACGGCGATTACACGCCCGAAACTACCGTGGTACATGACGGCTACTTCGACGAGTCCAACGCCGAGCAGTTCCGTTCTGCCCCTTATTTTGACCGTATCATTGACGGTGTTCAGAACATGAACGAGAAATTCTGATAATGATTCCAGTCAACAGGCGGGGTTTTACAGCCCTGCCTGCTTGCCTGTTTTATGTATCGGTTGTTCGATAGGGGAGGCGAATGTGGCGATGGCTGATAAGACGGCAGTGGCATTGGAGATGCGGGGCATCACCAAGGTCTTTGGCAGTATTGTTGCCAACAAGGATGTTGATCTCAACGTCCGACGGGGAGAGATCCTTGCCATTCTCGGAGAAAACGGCAGTGGCAAGACCACACTGATGAATATGATCGCCGGAATATACCGTCCGGATGCCGGAGAGATCTTTGTTGATGGGGAGCCGGCAGCGATCCATTCACCGAAAGACGCTTTTCGTTACCGTATCGGTATGATCCATCAGCACTTCAAGCTGATCGACGTGTTTACCGCCACCGAAAACATCATGCTTGGGATGAATGATGGGAAATATGACCTCAAAGCATCTGAAAGCCGGGTGATGGAGATATCCTCCCGGTACGGCTTTGATATTTCCCCCAGGAAGAAGATCTACAGCATGTCGGTTTCGGAAAAACAGACGGTGGAGATCCTCAAGGTGCTGTACCGGGGAGCGGATATTCTGATACTGGATGAGCCGACTGCTGTGCTGACGCCGCAGGAGACCGAGAAGCTTTTTGCCGTCTTGCGCCGTATGCGGGAGGATGGCAAATCCGTCATTATCATCACGCACAAATTGCACGAGGTGATGGCGATCTCCGACCGGGTGACGGTGTTGCGAAAGGGGAAATATATCGCCACTGTCGATACGGCTACCACCACCGAGACGGCATTGACAGAAATGATGGTCGGGCAGAAGGTGTCGCTGAACATAGCCCGCACCGAGCCGAAGAAGCCTGTCGACCGTTTGGTGATCTCCAATGTCAGCCTGTCCAATGCCGACGGTGTCCGGGTGCTCAAGAACATTTCTTTCACCGTCCGGTCAGGGGAGATACTGGGTATCGCCGGCATCGCCGGTAGCGGACAGAAAGAATTGCTGGAAACGATCGCCGGTCTTCATACCATGGCAGAGGGCAGTGTCACCTATGTCGATCCCAATACGGAAGAGACCGTCAATCTGCGGGATAAGACGCCGTTGCAGATCCGTGAGCTGGGTGTACGGCTTAGTTTCGTTCCCGAAGACCGGCTGGGCATGGGCTTGGTCGGCAACATGGATATTGTCGATAATATGATGTTACGCAGTTACCGCAAGGGAACATCTGTTTTTGTGGACAGGAAGCCGTCAAGAGAACTGGCGGAGAACGTGGTGGAGGATCTGGGCGTTGTCACGCCCGGTCTGTCAACGCCTATCCGTCGGCTGTCCGGCGGAAATGTTCAGAAGGTACTGGTCGGGCGGGAGATCGCCGCATCACCGACTGTGATGATGGCGGCATATCCCGTGCGGGGACTGGATATCAACTCTTCCTATATGATCTATAACCTGCTCAATGAGCAAAAAGAAAAGAATACGGCTGTTATTTTTGTCGGAGAGGATCTGGATGTGCTGCTGGAGCTGTGTGATCGCATCATGGTGCTTTGCGCCGGGCAGGTCAGCGGGATCGTGGACGGCAGAACAGCGAAAAAAGAAGAGATCGGTCTGCTGATGACACAGCAAAAAGGAGGGGAGTCCTGATGAAAAGCGGCAAAGCGGCACATGAGCCATTGATCGCCATCACCAAGCGCCCCGCCATGAAAGCCGGGAAGGCATGGGGGATCCGTGCGATCGCCATCCTGCTGGCGCTTGTTGTCGGCGGTATCGTCACCATCCTGGTGACCGGGAAAAATCCGATTTCCATTTATGCGACAATGATCGAAGGGAATTTCGGCACAGCCGGCCAGATGTGGTTCACTTTTTACAATGTGGCAGTACTGCTATGCATTTCATTGGCGGTCACTCCTGCCTTCCGGATGCGCTTTTGGAACATCGGTGCAGAGGGACAGGTGCTGATCGGTGGCCTTGCCACGGCGGTCTGTATGTTTACCCTGGGCGGCAAGATGCCGGAATGGGTGCTGATGGTGCTGATGGCAGTGGCGGCAGTGGTTGCCGGTGCTGTTTGGGGATTGATTCCCGCATTGTTCAAGGCACAGTGGAATACCAACGAAACACTGTTCACTTTGATGATGAACTATGTGGCGATCCAATTGGTGGAGTATTTCCTTAAAATAGCCGACAAGAGCGGTTCCAATGTGGTTGGACCCAGTCTTTTGTCCCATGGTTGGTATCCTGCCCTGTTCGGTCAGCAATATCTGTTGCCGATCCTGCTGGCAGTGGCGCTGACGGTCATTCTGTTCATTTATCTCAATTTCAGCAAGCACGGCTATGAGATCGCCGTGGTCGGTGAGAGTGAGAACACCGCTCGCTATATCGGCATCAATGTCAAGAAGGTGATCATTCGCACGATGCTTCTTTCCGGAGCGATTTGCGGATTGACCGGCTTGGTGTTGGTGGGAGTCACTTCTCACTCCGTGGATGCCAACATTGTCGGCGGCAACGGTTTCACCGCCATCATGGTGTCGTGGCTTGCTAAATTCAACCCGTTCATCATGGTCCTGTCCAGTTTGCTGTTGGTCTTTTTCGGGCGGGGAGCCAGCAACGTTTCCATGCAATGTGAACTGAACGAGTCGTTCTCCGATATTCTCACCGGTATTATTCTTTTCTTCATCATCGGATGCGAATTCTTCATTAACTATCAGATGCACTTTAATTTTGCTCACCGCAAAGCCAATGATAAGAAGGAGGCAGTGTGATGTTTCCTGTGGCTCAATTTATCCAGCGGGCGGTCCTGCAGGGGACGACCTTGCTGTACGGTTCTACCGGAGAGATCCTCACAGAGAAGAGCGGCAATCTGAATCTGGGCATTCCCGGCATCATGTATATCGGCGGTATTTCCGGGGTGATCGGCGGATTCTTCTATCAGTCTGCCGTTAAAAGCGTGAATCCGTTTTTGGCGATCGTCATTCCGCTTATTTCCAGTCTTCTCGGTTCTCTGCTTGCCTCTCTGCTGTATTGCTTCCTTACGGTCACCCTGCGTGCGAATCAGAATGTGACCGGATTGGCGCTGACGACATTCGGCGTCGGATTCGGAAACTTTTTCGGCGGTTCACTCATTAAGATCGTCAAGAGCGAGGTGCCGTATCTGTCCCTCACCAAAATCGCCAAGGTGTACAAAACAGCCCCCCTTGCCAAAAAACTGGGTGATATCGGAGATATCTTTTTCTCCTACGGGTTCATGGTTTATTTGGCGGTGATCCTGGCGATATTGGCGGCACTGTTTTTGAAAAAGACACGGGCAGGTCTGTATCTTCGGGCGGTGGGTGAAAGCCCTGCCACCGCCGATGCCGCCGGCATCAATGTTACCGCCTACAAGTATTTTTCCACTTGTGCCGGCGGTATGATCGCCGGCTTGGGCGGTTTGTATTATGTGTTGGACTACTCCAACGGTATTTGGTCGAATGACGGCTTCGGCGATCGGGGCTGGCTGGCGATCGCTTTGGTTATTTTTGCGATCTGGAAGCCTATGATCGGATTGGTCGGTTCCTACCTGTTCGGCGGTTTATATATCCTTTTCAACTACCTTAATGTACCGATGAAGGTGATGCCGCTCATCCAGATGCTTCCCTACGTGGTGACCATCGTGGTGCTGGTGCTGACCAGTATGCGGAAAAAGCGGGAATATCAGCCGCCTGCCAGCTTGGGACTGTCTTATTTCCGGGAAGAACGGTGAAAATACAAACGGGGGTTGCGAAGAGATTGCTATGATTGCCCTGTTTTTGGAGGAATTGGTAATGAAAAGAGGTTTTGCGCTTTTGGCTGCGACGGTTTTGTTGTTTTCAATGGCGGGATGCCAAAGCGGCGGCGGGGATCCCGATCAGATTTTTACGCCGGATGTTTTGACCGATAAAGAGGAAACCGTGATCAAAAACAAACCGATCACGAACGCCGCCGGTTTTATCAATCCGTCGGCATCCCCGGAGGCGAAGTCTCTTGGGAACGAAGTGGCGGCGGAAGTGCGGCGTAATTTTATTGCGGATTTCGAGCGTACCGAAGAATACTGCGAAAAGCATGGCGAAAACAATCCCGATCAGATGGTCCATGTTCCGACATTTACCATCATCAAGGGAAAGGTCTATATGACCTATTATGCCAATACCGATGCCCATGTGGAAACCCCCGACAGTCAGGCGGCACGGTTTGCGATCTGTTCGCTTGATGATCCCTCCGATATGGAAGTGTACGAATTGCAAAAGGTCGGGGACACGATCGACGGGCAGGAGATCACGATGGTATATGACACCATCCTCATGCACAAGGACGAAAAAGAGATCTATATCATGTGGACGGCGGCAACAGAGCAGTATTACCGGTTCTACTGTGTTTACAACATCGCCAAGAAATCATTCAGTCCCATTCGTGTCAACCGTTTTCGGGTGGGAGATGTTACCAATGATTTCTCCGTATCCGGCATTGTGTCGGCACTGACCGCTAACGGGATCGGTCACGGGAAGATGTATTCCGATATCGGCATCATGCAAAAAATGTCCTCCCGGAAAGAAAATGGCAAAACCTATTACTATGCCGGGGCTTACTCCGGCAATTTTACCTGCATCATCAAGAGCACGGATCTGATCACATGGGAATATGTGGCGATGCCCGATTTTGATAACCAGGCAGAGTGGGAAAACGCCACCTATGTCCTGGGAGACAAGGTTTATTATTTTGTCCGGCAGGAGGATTTATGCCACCAGGGATTCCTGACCTGCTATGATCTGAAGACCGGCAAGTGGGATGCCCCCGTGCTGATCGAGGACTGCCAATCCCGCTCGGATTTTATTTATTATCATGATCGGTTGTTCCTCTTCCATGCTCCTGTTAACCGCAAAGGATTCGGTTTGATCGAGGTGAATACGGAAAACATTGCCGAGAGCCGCACGGTATTTGTGGCGAATATGATCAGTAGCTGCTTCTATGCCTTCTATAAGCCCTACGGTGACGATGTCTATATGGCATATACCGTAGACCGCAAGCACATCCGTATGTCTAAGTTCAATCTGTCGGAATATATTGATCAAT
>JAZLKY010000222.1:0-8793 GCA_045597885.1 Acutalibacteraceae bacterium
ATCCACTGCGGCATCCGCAAAAACAGAACAAAAAAAGAACTTTCACCAATTTTCAGCGCTGTGCCCGCCAGTGCGGCGGCGGTCTATACCACCAACCTTGTCAAGGGCGCACCCCTAACAGTGACGAAGCGGGATTTGGGTGACGGCAAGGCACAGGCGGGGATCTGTAACAGTGGCAACGCCAACACCTGCAATGCAAACGGGGTAGAAATTGCCGAAGATATGAGCCGTCTCACCGCCGAAGCGTTGGGCATTTCGGCATCAGATGTGGTGGTCGCCTCCACCGGCGTTATCGGACAGCCGTTGGATATTACCCCTATCGCCGCCGGCATCCCTCAACTGGTCAACGCTCTTTCATCCGACGGCGGAGCAGATGCGGCAGAGGGTATCATGACCACCGACACAGTAATGAAGGAATTGGCGGTCGAGTTTACGATCGGCGGAAAAGTCTGCCACTTGGGAGGCATTGCCAAGGGGAGCGGGATGATCCACCCCAACATGGCAACCATGCTGGTGTTCATCACCACTGATGTTGCCATTTCGCCCGATTTGTTACAGCAGGTGTTGTCTGCCGATATCGCTGACACTTTCAATATGGTCAGCGTTGACGGCGATACATCCACCAATGATATGGTGACGGTACTCGCCAATGGCATGGCACAGAACCCGGAGATCACAGCAGAGGGAGAAGACCTGGACGCCTTTATGAAGGCATTGAACACGGTCACTGTACATCTGTGCCGGATGATCGCCGGTGACGGGGAGGGTGCGACCAAGCTGCTCGAATGCCGTGTCAGTGGCGGAAAAGATATCCATATTGCCAAAACTGTTGCCAAGAGTGTTATCTGTTCCAGTCTGCTCAAAGCCGCCATGTTTGGCGCAGATGCCAACTGGGGGCGTGTGCTGTGCGCCATTGGCTACAGTGGAGCACCGGTCGATGTGGATCGGATCGACGTTTCCTTTTCCAGTAAAGCCGGCGAAATAGCCGTTTGCCGTGGTGGTGCCGGGATAGATTTTTCAGAAGAGGTCGCCAAGAAGATCCTGTCAGAGAAGGAGATCAATATTCTCGTTTCGCTCAACAGTGGGGATGCCGTGGCGACCGCCTGGGGATGCGATCTGACCTATGATTATGTCAAGATCAACGGTGATTACCGGACTTAGAGCCACAGAGGAGACAGTATAAAAGAATTGTCTTTTTATACAACGCTGTGTCCCGGATGCTTGATCCTCACGAACAGAAAGCGAAAGGTGTGAACATAAGAATGACAAATCATTTTTCCAATGCTGACCGGGCGGAAGTACTGACACAGGCACTGCCGTATATCAAATGCTACACCGGCAAAACAGTTGTGATCAAATACGGCGGCAATGCCATGATCGACGAGCAGTTAAAAAAGCAGGTGATGGAAGACATCGTCCTGTTATGGCTTATCGGTGTCAAGATTGTCCTGGTACACGGCGGCGGTCCGGAGATCAGCGATCTGATGACAAGACTGGGTAAAGAACCGGCTTTCGTTGACGGATTGCGGGTAACAGACAAGGATACCGTGGATATCGTGCAGATGGTACTGGCAGGCAAGGTGAACAAAACGCTGGTCAATCTGCTGGAAATGCACGGCGGAAAAGCCATCGGGCTGTCCGGCATGGACGGGAAACTGATCGAAGCGACCGTCAAGGATGAAAAATTAGGGTATGTCGGCGACATTACCAAAGTACACATTCAGCCTATCACCGACATCCTGGAAAAAGGCTATATCCCGGTCATATCCACTTTGGGATGCGACGAAGAAGGCAATGTCTACAACATCAACGGTGATACTGCCGCCGCATATATCGCCGGTGCATTAAAAGCTGAGCGGCTGATCATGATGACAGACATTGCCGGGATCCTGCGGGACAAGGACGATCCCACTTCGCTGATCCCGGAGATCAGTGTCAGCGAAGCAGAAAAGCTGTATCAGAAAGGTGTCATTTCCGGTGGAATGATACCGAAAGTCAACTGTTGTATAGAAGCGTTGAGAAAAGGCGTACGAAATGCCGTCATCATGGATGGCAGAGTATCGCATTCGATTTTGATGGAATTACTGACAAACGAAGGAGCTGGGACCATGTTTACCGAAAAGCGGGATCTGACAATCAAGGAGAAAGACAGTTCTTTTATTGCCGGTACTTACAACCGTTTCCCGGTCGTCCTCTCCCACGGCAAGGGATCTCTCGTATGGGATGAGGTGGGAAAAGAATACATTGACATGGGAAGCGGCATCGGGGTGACCTCTTTCGGCATTGCCGACGACCAATGGCAGGCGGCGGTGGCAGAACAGGCGGGCAAGCTTCAGCACGCCTCGAATCTGTACTATACAGAACCGTGTGCGGTTTTGGCAGAAAAACTGTGTGAAAAAACAGGAATGAGCAAAGCATTCTTCTCCAATTCCGGCGCCGAAGCCAACGAATGCGCCATCAAGGTTGCCAGAAAATATGCCGCCATGACAAAAGGAAGCGAATACAGCACCATCGTGACACTTAAAAACAGTTTTCATGGCAGGACGCTGACCACTTTGGCGGCAACCGGGCAGGAGCATTATCACGAACTGTACCAGCCATTGACGCCGGGATTTGTCAGCATCGACACCAGCAACATTTTTGAATTGGAAGCCCTCGGTTCTTCCCAAAAAATAGCCGCCATCATGATCGAATGCGTCCAGGGTGAAGGCGGCGTAAACGATCTCAAAAAATCCTTTGTCAATGAAGTGGTCGAATACGCACAACAGCACGGTATCCTCATTATTGCCGACGAAGTTCAGACCGGCAACGGCAGGACCGGCAAGCTGTATTCCTATATGCACTACGGCATCCAGCCGGATATCGTCACCACAGCAAAGGGATTGGCGGGCGGTCTGCCGCTCGGTGCGACACTGCTTGGAGCGAAAGTCAAGGATGTACTGACCGCCGGAGATCACGGCTCAACATTCGGTGGCAATCCCGTTTGTTGTGCCGCCGCCATCACGGTGCTGGATCGTTTGAACGAAGACTTGTTGGCAGAAGTGACCGAAAAGAGTCGGTTTTTGATAGAGGAATTTACCGATGCAGAAGGTATCGAATCCGTCAGTGGATTAGGACTGATGCTGGGGCTGAAAACCACCCGTCCCGCCGCCGAAGTGGTGGCAAAATGCATTGAAAATGGTGTCCTGTGCCTTACCGCCAAGGATAAAGTCCGGTTACTTCCGGCGCTGAACATCCCGGTAAGCCTGCTGAAGAAAGCAACTGCCATTATCAAGGAAGCCTGTGCTGAATAAAATCGACGGGGATGTTAAAAAATCCGAATCGCAAAAAGGCAGAAACAGAAAAGAAAAACTGTGCAAAAATGTGTTTAAAAAATGAGTTTTTCGGTTTGTTTGGGCTTTTGATAAAAAAGAGGTAAGAAAAAGGGCTGTTAAAAAACTTCCGTTTTTTAACAGCCCCTGTTTTTATCGGCTTATCAAATTTTAAGAGAAAACCATTCGCTCTCTTCAGCCGGGATCAATACATCCCGTCCATGCCGCCGGCAGGAGCCGCCGGAGCAGGCTGTACCGGCTCTTTCTTATCCGTGACCAGCGATTCCGTAGTCAGCACCATCGCCGCCACAGATGCCGCATTCTGCAATGCAGAACGGGTGACCTTGGTCGGATCAACGATACCGGCAGAGAACATATCGACATATTCCTCTGTTGCAAAGTTGAAACCGTAGTTCACCTTGTCGGCGGTGCGGATCTTATCAATGATCACGCTGCCTTCCAAGCCGGCATTGGTAGCGATCTGGCGTACGGGCTCCTCGATCGCCTTGAGAACGATCTTGATACCGGTTTTTTCATCGCCCTCTGCCTTTTCGAGCAGGGGCAGCAGTGCTGCGGAAGCATTGATCAATGCTACGCCGCCGCCAGCGACAAGCCCTTCTTCAACAGCCGCCTTGGTGGCTGCCAAGGCATCCTCGATGCGCAGCTTCTTTTCTTTCATTTCGACCTCGGTAGCGGCACCCGCCTTGATGACCGCCACACCGCCGGACAATTTTGCCAGCCGCTCCTGCAGTTTCTCTTTGTCGAAATCAGAGGTGGAAACCTCCAACTGGGAACGGATCTGATTGATGCGGCTCTTAATAGCATCCGCTTCGCCGGCACCGCCGACGATGACGGTGTTCTCTTTGGTCACCTTTACCTGGCGAGCACGTCCCAACAGGTCTACAGTAGCCTCCTTGAGTTCCAAACCGACATCCTCGGAAATCACCTGACCGCCGGTGAGGATGGCGATATCCTGCAGCATCTCCTTGCGCCGATCACCAAAGCCGGGAGCTTTGACTGCCACGCAGGTGAAAGTGCCACGCAGACGGTTGACGATCAGTGTGGACAATGCTTCGCCCTCTACATCCTCAGCAATGATCATCAGCTTCTTGCCTGCCTGCAGGATCTGCTCAAGCAACGGCAGAATGTCCTGAATGTTGGAGATCTTGCGGTCGGTGATCAGCAGATATGCCTCATCGAGAACAGCCTCCATCTTGTCGGTATCGGTGACCATATAGGGGGTGATATAGCCACGGTCAAACTGCATTCCCTCTACCACCTCGGTATAAGTCTCGGCAGTCTTGGACTCCTCTACGGTGATCACACCGTCAGCAGAAACCTTGTCCATAGCCTCGGCGATCAGTTGGCCGATCACCGCATCACCGGCAGAAATAGTAGCGGTGCTGGCGATATCTTCCGCTCCGCTGACCTTCTTGGAATTCTTCTTGACTTCTTCCACGACAGCATCCACTGCCTGCTGGATGCCCTTCTTGACGCCCATGGGATTAGCCCCTGCCGCCACATTCTTCATTCCTTCCCGGATGAGTGCCTGTGCCAACAAGGTTGCTGTGGTCGTACCGTCGCCCGCAACATCATTCGTCTTGACGGATACCTCCCGTACAAGCTGAGCGCCCATGTTCTCAAATGCATTGTCCAGCTCGATCTCTTTAGCGATAGTAACACCGTCATTGGTGATCAAGGGAGCACCGAATTTGCGGTCCAACACCACATTGCGTCCCCGTGGTCCCAATGTGATCTTAACCGTATCCGCCAACTGGTCGACACCGGCCTGCAACGCTTTGCGGGCTTCTTCACCGTATAAAATCTCTTTTGCCATGATCTATTACCTCCAATATTTGATCCCGACCGCCCCGGCGGTCAGATGCCTGTCAGTCTACAACAGCCAAAATATCATCCTGCCGCACGATGGTGTACTCCACACCGTCCAACTTGACTTCAGTGCCACCGTAACGGGAAATCAGCACCTTATCCCCTACAGCAACATACATCGTGATCTCTTTACCGTCTACCTGTCCGCCAGGCCCGACTGCGATCACTTCTGCCACCTGCGGTTTCTCTTTCGCCGCACCAGCCAGTATGATACCGCTCTTAGTGGTTTCTTCTGCTTCAACAAAGCGAAGCACCACTCTGTCTGCCAAAGGTTTGATCGACATAATGTAAGCCTCCTAAATGCAATCTGCCGGCGAATGCCGGAAAATGATAGTTTTAGCACTCCTTATTTATGAGTGCTAAAACTATTTTAACCGTTTTTTTGAAAAAATCAAGAGGATATTGGCTTTTTTTTCAAATTTTCATAATTTATTTACAAAGCAGGAACAGCTGCCGTTCTTTTTCGCTTTTCAAATACCGAAGCAGGTAATACGAAGCGAAAAGCTTTGGGAAGTAAAGTGAACGACATATGATCGGAGTTGGTACATTCTCCATCAATATTGCAGAATGTCGGCAATTTGGTGATCACCTTCATTGCTGTCCCCCGAATATGTTCGCAGAAGGGGAGATCATCATAGGCGCCGGCTTTATACTTCTTGAGAAATGCCGGGATCTTCAACCGGGGGATCTTTTTCACCAGCACAAAATCCAGTACGCCGTCATCCTCCACCGCATGCGGCGCACCGCAGTAGCCGCCGCCGTAATACTTCCCGTTGGCAGCCAATGCCAGCAGATATTTCCCGTTCCGGGATACGGTCCCTTCCTCTCCGTCAATGGTGATCGACATTTCATCTCCGATAGGATGGCAAAAGGTATCCACGATCGCCAATTCATACGCCAAAGAGCCGTTGACACCCGGAAGATTCTTGTAGCGAATCATATTGGCGCACACCTTGGCATCCATGCCAATGGAAGCAACATTCAATGATTTACGGTCACCGCAGTCCACAGCATCCACTGTTATGGCGGAGCCGTTGATCAGGTCTTCCAGATCCAAAAATGCCTCTTTTCCGCCAAATATCCGCACATAATCATTGCCGGAGCCGCATGGGATCACTGCGATCTCTGCCGAGCTGCCGACCGGAACGCCATTGGCGGTCTCCTGTAATGTTCCGTCTCCCCCACAGGCATACAGCCGTACCGGGACACCGGCGGCGCACTGTTCTGAAGAGATACGGGTAGCCGCCCCCGGTCCGTCTGTCAGGTATATAGCGTACTCCATTTCCGGATGGCGGTGAAAAAAGGCGTCGATCCGTCCACGCATAGTCAGTGCGGCACTCTTTTTCCCCGCCACCGGGTTGAGGATAAAAACATGCTTCATTTTCGTAATCTCCTGTCTGTTACTTATAGTACATGTACAGTTGGCATTTAAGCATACCGTTGTACAGTTTTCGTCTTTTATCCGCCGGACGGCCGAACAACTCCTCAAACTTTTCGTCCGGGCTGATGATTGCATAACTCCATCCGGGCTTAGGCAGGAACACTCTGCCCATCGTACGATAAAGGGCTTCCGCCGCCTGTACATCAAGCATCCGCTCACCGTAGGGCGGATTACACAGCACAGTACCGCTATCCCCATCCGGACGAAAATCAGCCACATCCCGCCGCAAGAAGGTAACGCAGTCACCCACCCCGGCTTTTTCGGCATTCCCCATTGCCAAAGGCAGCATTGCAGGATCAATATCGCCGCCACGGGCAGAAAAGTCAACATCCCGACAGTATTCCTTCGCCCGTTGCCGCTCCTCGTTCCAGACCATTTCCGGAATGCTGTCCCAATGCATGGCAGAGAATCCCCGGCGAATGCCGGGAGCGATCCCTCTCGCCGCTAATGCTGCTTCAATGAGCAGGGTACCCGAACCACAGCAAGGATCACACACCAATGTTGCCTTACGGGCACGGGTGAGATCCACAATCGCCGCCGCCAGTGTTTCCTTGATGGGGGCACCACCCGCCACAGCCCGGTAGCCACGCTTGTGCAAGCCAACGCCACTGGTGTCCAGCAACATAGTGACCGCATCTTTCCGGATGGTGAACTGCACTTGACACTTACTGCCGTTTTCTACCAAAAACGCCGTATCATATGCCGCCCGCAACCGCTCCACGATCGACTTCTTGATGATCGACTGACAATCCGGGACACTGTGCAGGCAGGAATCCAGTGACCATCCCTTGACAGGGAAAGCATCCCGCTTGCCAATAAAGCGCTCCCAGGGAAGCCCCCGTACCCCTTGAAACAGTTCTTCAAAGCTGCGGGCTTCAAAACGTCCCATAACGATCTGTATCCGCTCAGCATAGCGGGAAGCAATATTTGCCCGTGCCATGATACCAAGGTCACCGGAAAACAGCACCCGCCCGTTCTCCGGGCGGACATCTGCAGCCCCCAGGCGGCGAAGCTCATCCCCCAAAATGCCCTCAATACCAAATAAACACGGCGCACAATAATCAAATATTTCTGCCATGTTATTCCGATCCTTTTACAGTATTTTCGTAGCGTGGCGTGTCACATGACATCCTACATTGACCGCCAGTGGCAATCCGGCAATATGTGTCGGAGCGGTTTCGATCATTACCGCCAGTGCCGTTGTCCTGCCGCCAAATCCCTGCGGACCGATCCCCGTCTCATTGACCGCCGTCAGTATGTCCTGCTCCAATCCGGCATAAAAGGGATCGGCATTAGCCTGTGTCACGGGACGGCACAATGCCTTCTTGGCTAAAAATGCCACCTGTTCAAAATCGCCGCCGATCCCGATCCCCAGCACCATCGGCGGACAGGGATTGCTTCCTGCAAGCCGCACGGTTTCGCACACCTTATCAATGACCATCTGCCGGTCTGCCGCCGGTGTCAGCATATACAGCCGGCTCATATTCTCACTGCCGAATCCCTTCGGTGCCACCGTGATCTGCACCCGGTCTCCCGGAACGATCGACGTATGGAGGACAGCAGGGGTATTATCCCCGGTGTTGCCCCGCCGTAGAGGATCACGAACCACCGAGCAACGCAGATACCCCTCGGTATAGCCGGCGGCAACGCCTTCATTCACTGCCGCCGTCAGATCTCCCCCGGTCAAATGGACTTCCTGTCCCACTTCAAGAAAGATCACCGTCATCCCGGTATCCTGGCAAATGGGCAATGTCTGCTCCTGTGCAACCGTCAGATTGTCACAAAGATCCCCCATGACTGCCTGCGGCAACGCCTCTGTCTCCTGTTGCGACGCAGCCCGTATACGGTTTTCAAGATCGACCGGTAACACACGATTGGCACGGATACAAAGATCCCTGACTGTATTCCGAATATCAACAACATCTATCTCACGCACTGAGAGCACTCCCTTTCTGCCGTTCCAGACCGATCATCAAACAAAAAGGGAAAACGCCTTTTCTGTAACAGAAAAACCGTTCCCCTCAACTCCTGCTATTACTGCTGACCGCCACGAGGAGTCTTCCTCGAAAAGCCACCGTGTTTACTGTCCATGGAACGTTTCAAATCTGAGAATTTTTCATCGCTGGTCGCTTTAAAGCGGCTCATCATATC
>JAZLKY010000223.1:0-2629 GCA_045597885.1 Acutalibacteraceae bacterium
CGGGGGGAAGGGGGATACCCCTTTCACTGTCGGCATACAAAACCCCGACCTGCTTTCTGCCAAAGCCTATCTGCTCACTGTCCCGTCAGAGGATAATGCGATAGTCACCAGTGGTGACTACCAACGGTTCTTTACCGTTGACGGCAAGCAGTATCATCATATCATTGATCCTGACACGCTGTACCCCGCCGATCATCTGCACGCCGTCACGGTCATCTGTCCGGATAGTGCGCTGGCGGATATGCTTTCCACCGCCCTGTTCACTCTGCCGGTCGAGCAGGGACTGGATCTGCTGAATGAGTTTCCGTCTGCTGAGGCGGTCTTCGTCCGACAGGACGGAACACTGCATTTTTCCGACGGATTCCCGCACTGATGTCTACCATATAGCCGAAAAGAGCTGAACGCCGGTCGGCTCCCTTCGGCTATAGCGGACGGAAAGGATGCCATGAAAAGTTCCGACCCCCGATATGCTCTGCGTTATCCTTCGCCGCCCCGTTGGCAGGCGGCACTTTTGATGTTTCTTGCTTCCGTTGGTTTGATCGTTCTGTGCGGCGGATGGTATACCACTGTGCGTTATCACTATATGCACGCCGCCCCTGTTCCGGTGGAATACCGGTATACAGAGGAGATCCCACTGCTGTCCGATACCGATGAGAATAACGGCGTGATTTCCGCCGCTTGTGCATTTGACAAAAACGGTGCCTGTGCGGGCTATATCATCATCACTGCCGCACAGGGATACTGCTCTGTCATTGAAGTGGAGTCGGTTTTTACTCCGGACAGACAGACATTGGCATATATTCGTATCGTTTCCCAGAACGAAACCGCCTATCTGGGTTCTCGCATCAAACAACCAGCATTTACAAATTCCTTCCGTGGACGGAAAATGCCGGTCAAATTATGGCAATCTGCCACTGTCGGTGCGCCGGTGGACGGATTAAGCGGCTCCACCGTTTCTTCTCAGGCGGTGGTAGATGCGGTCAACGCCGCCCAGTATTTTATTTCAAGTTTGACATAGATTTTTTGTTTTATGACATAGGAGGTGATCGCTTTGAACAGACCGTTACCCAACCGTTGGACGGTCGCTGATACTATACTGACGGTATCCGTGGCGGCGATCGCCCTCGCTATTTTGGTGATCATGCTGATCGGGACAGGGCCCGGCAATACTGTCTGCGTATCCGTAGACGGTATAACGGTCGCCCGTTATGCCCTGCATCAGGACATCAAAATGGTCATAACCGGCGTCAACGGCGGGAAAAACACCCTGGTCATCCGGGACGGACAGGCGTATATAACAGACGCTTCCTGCCCCGACAAGATCTGTCAGCATCATCACCCGATCTCCCGCCCCGGAGAAAGCATCATCTGCTTGCCCAACCGGGTGGTGATTACCGTCGAAGGGAAAATTGAACGAATTGATGCTGTCGCTTAATAGGGTAAAGGTGGTACAGCCGAGGGAAAAACACGTTGTTTTCCGGTGGCGATAAGCCCGTTTCCGGTTTGACCGGTACAGCAGAAACCGATTCGTGTCCGGATCGCCCGACTGTATTTGTTTCGAACAAAGACTTACTCTGTGTTCACCGCTTAGTTTAAAACCCATTCTGCAAGGAAAGGAAATGAAAGCCATGAACATTAATACAAAAAAATCGGCAAAAAAAGTCGCTCTGTACGGTACACTGGTTGCCTTGGCTTTCATTCTCAGCTTTCTTGAAAGTTTCTTGCCTCTATCCATCGGAGTACCGGGTGTCAAGCTGGGACTGGCAAACTTGGTGATCGTTGTTTCCCTGCTGTTTCTCCAGCCGGGAGAAGCGTTGACGGTCTCTCTGGTCCGGATGCTTTTGGTCAGTTTTACCTTCGGCAGTCCTGCCGCCTTATTATATAGTCTGTGCGGCGGACTGGGCAGTTTTTTCGTTATGTGGGGATGCATGCGCTCCGGAAAATTCAGTTTGATCGGGGTCAGTATGGCGGGCGGTGTCAGCCATAACATTGGGCAGATCATCGCCGCCATGTTTGTCACAAGAACCATTCAGATCCTGTGGTATATGCCTGTATTGCTGGTTTTCGGCTTGCTTACCGGCGGTTTGCTGGGGTTAGCCGCTATTGGTATACAGAAAAGTCTGTGTCGAGTCCAGTTCTTAAAACCGTAAAATTCATTTAACCAATCGGTAGCGTGCGGTGTCCGTTCCGCCGAGCGAATCGCAAACCCACGGCAACAAACCGCCGAGACAGTGAGAAATTGTCAACAGTTTTCTTCCTTTTAAAACAATCCCTCAGTCGCCTGCGGCGACAACTCCCTTTACACAGGGGAGCCGTTACGGGGACACCCCCCCTTGGTTGCCTGCGGGCGTGAGTGGACGTATTTCATTTTACATTGCAAAGCAATATTTCACGATCTGCGCAGCAGATCATTTCACATTTGCCGCAAGGCAAACATTTCACTTAAAATACCAACCGAAAAAATGTCGCCCCCATCCTCGGTGAGGATGGGGGCGACTCGTCAGTTTATGCTATCACACGGTGATGATCGTTGCATCGCAGAACTTGTAGGAGGTCTTCGTCGTCTTCACCGTCTTGGGAACGGTTATGGTAGCCAAGTTGGTGCAGTTGGCGAACACGCAGTCCTGAA
>JAZLKY010000224.1:0-2314 GCA_045597885.1 Acutalibacteraceae bacterium
AGCTATACCGCCACCATGCAGCAAAAGACATGGAAGAAGATCACGATCGCATCCGCACCGTTCTTAACGGCAAAGGATAAGGACGGCGGCTACTATCCGGAGATCTGTGCATCTTTCTCCGGCGCCAATAACAAAGAAAGCGGCTTGTCCTATATGGATATCGACGATGTCGAGGTATATGAAGCCGTCTATCCGGACAGCACCCAGCATTTTGAATACTACACCGAGGGCAAACCCGCCAATGTGAACTTCAGTGACGCCGGTCAAAAGCCGCTCGACATCGGTTATGCGCACGGCAACGGCACCGGGCGGGAGATCTCTACCGAATATGCTCATTCCGGCAATCAATCTGTGAAGCTGACGATGAACGGCGGTTCCTTCAATGTTTCCCCGCAGATCACATTACAGAACGGGAACGGCGGTCTCTTTACCGCCACGGCAGGCAGTGTATATCGCATCACCGGTTGGCTCTATTCCGAGGAAGACCGCTATGTCAAATGCCGCACGGTCAATTTTACCGGTGATGTCGACACACCGACCGATGGGACCACTACCAACCTGGCGGAAAGCGTCGTCCTTCTGAAGGGTGGACAGTGGGAAAAGATCAGCATGACAGCCCGGGCGCAATATGACGGATATCTCACCCTGGGTGCACAGGAATTCGATCCCGCTACCGGGAACAACAAGACCAGCCCGGTACATTATGCCTACCTCGACGATGTCAAGATCGAGGAGATCACTTTGGCGGATGTGCCGGTGACGCAGGATTTTGACACCGGGCACACCGTCGGCACACATGGGCAGACCGAGCCGGATTCCGGCTTGCTCGGCTCTGTCAGTGCCCTCACGATATCCGGCGAGCACGATCACACCACCCTCGATGCGGACGGCAATGAGGACGGTGCCGGCCGTTCCCTGCGGATTGATGCCCAATTGCCCAAGGACAGTGGTCCCTACTTCTGGGCACAGAGTGTTCTCACCGATGAGAGTGGTGCCCCGGTGAAGATCAAAGCCGGCAAGGCATATCATCTGACAGCATGGGTGCTCAACGGCGGTTCGACGGACTATATTGCCGGGATCGGAGAGTTCAGCGTCAGTGACGGCGGTGTTGCTAACAACAACTCTACGGCATTCAAGTTAAACGATGTCAAAAGAAAACTGACCGTCGGTCAGTGGACATTGATAGATCATATTTTCATCAACAGCGATACCGTTGACCGCTTCTTCTCGCTCGGCTTTATCGTCCCCGGAGGAACGACAGATACTGTTTATCCCCTCTATCTGGATGATGTGACACTGGAGGAATTCGATCCGGCATCAGTGACCGGACCCAACTGTCAGTCTTTTGAAGAATGGGACGATTTCGCAACTAAGAAGGAATACTCCGTCCGTGGCAATAAATATGTCGGTGCCGTTGTATCCGGCAACTATGCCCACACCGGCGATTTCAGTCTGACTGTCCCGATCAGTTACGGTTGGAATAGCGGACACGGGCGCATCCAGATCGTTGTGACCGATAAAAACGGAACGCCGATCCCGATCAGGACCGGAGAACGGTATTATGTTGTCTTTTGGGCGTTGGCACCGGAGGAAACTATCGCCGGATTGAACTGCTGGTTTGCACACAGCAATAACGGTGCCGGGCTTACCTCCTCTCCCGGATCATCCGTTCTGTGCGGCGGCGTGAGTAGCAACCATATCACCAGTAAAAGTGTCGGCGGTGAGTGGGTTTGCTGTACCACATCATTCGTTGCCACACAAGACAGCGATTATGTGATCATGGGCATCACCGATTCGAATAGCTCCTCCTCAACCTATGCCTCTCGCAATATCTATATTGACGACATCGCTCTGACATCTGCCGACCATCCGGACGGCTATACGCAGGGGTATGAGGATTTTGCCTGCGGTGATATGGTCGGTGTGTCCGATCCTTTCAACACCGCCGGCGGACGGATCGTAACAGACAAATATAACCACACCCCCGGCGGCAAACAGTCGCTGACGATCTCGCTGAACAACAACTACAACAGTGGTAACTACGGACGGACGGTATTTAATCTTAACAATGTCAACTTGACCGTCCATCCCGGTGAGCGGTATCAGATCGTCACCTATGTATATTCTCCCGATCACAGTGGTGATTTCCATTTTATCCTCGGCTCGCACAGCGGCAATCTCAACGTATCTTCTTCAGCCGATGCCAGGAAAAAACGTGAAACAGAGGTTACGTATTCTCTTGCAAAGGGTGAGTGGACACGGATGTCTGCGACCGTCACCTTTACGGGACCGGAAACAAAACTGGACGACGGAT
>JAZLKY010000225.1:0-4080 GCA_045597885.1 Acutalibacteraceae bacterium
CCTTTTTTGAATGATGCCTATGTTTTTCAGTTTGAGAACCTCGGCTTTTCCGCCGATCAGACCGAGGCGGGCGTCAAAGCCATCCTGCCCACGGCGATCGCCTCTTATGCGGCGGATCTGCTCAAGGCGGGAAAAGAAGCCGGTGTCAGCGCCTATTTTTTGGCGGCAAAGATCGTGCAGGAGGGCACAGTCACAAACAAACTGGCAACAGGAAAAGTACCGGGATATGAAGGATATTATAATCTGTTCGATATCGGTGCCTATGAGAGCGGCGGCAGGTCGGCGGTGACGAACGGAGCGATCTATGCCAAAAACAAAGGATGGACAAGCCCATATCTCTGCGCCCGTGACAGCGCCAAAGAGAATTTTGCCAATTCTTATATCGGCAGGGGGCAGAACACGACCTATTATCAGCGCTTCAATGTGGTTTCCACTCCTTATTACGGTCATCAGTATATGACGAATGTCGCCGGCGCCGCCGGTGAGGGCAACATCATGTACCGCAATCTGTCGGGCGAATCACTGGAATGTGCCCACACCTTTGTGATCCCCGTATACAAGAATATGCCGTCTGCCGCTTCTCCGAAGCCGTCACAGAACGGGAACAACAACAATTTCCTCGATAAGATCACCCTCAGCGCAGGATCGCTCACGCCGACCTTTGACCGCTATACGATGAATTATGCCGTGCAGGTGGACGGGACGGTGGACACGCTGACGGTCACCGCAGCCAAGAACAGTTCCGGTGCTACGGTGTCCGGGGCGGGAAAGGTCACACTGAAAGCCGGTGTGAACACGATCCCCGTCACGGTCACATCCACCAGTGGCGCCAAGCGGACATATACGCTGACGGTGACCAAGAGCGGAAGTACAACAACGCCGCAGATGACCGGTAAGACCTATACGGTCGGCACGGCGGTGACAAAAGTTCAGCCGCAGACAGCAGTGACGGATTTTATCCGCAATCTGGCGGTCAGTGGCGGCACGGGGGCGGTCTATACAGCCGCCGGCGCTGCGAAGACGAGCGGTGTCGTGGGGACGGGCGACATCCTGCGGCTGTACAGTGGGAACACCTTGTGTGCCAGCTACCCCATTCTGATCTACGGAGACTGCAACGGAGACGGCAAGATCAATTCGCAGGATCTGCGCACAGCACAGAAGCACATCCTCGGCATCAGCAGTTTGTCGGGTTATCGGCTGACTGCCTCGGACAGTAACCGTGACGGAAAACTGAACTCGCAGGATCTGCGGACGACACAGAAATATATCTTGGGTGTGACGAAATCGTTACAGTGAGCAGAAAGGAGCAGGATCCATGACATCGGTAATGAAAAAGGGGATTTGTGTGACGACAGCACTGCTGCTGGTTTTGGTCAGTATGCTGATACCGATGACGGCTGTTGCCGCCGGCACGCTGCAGGTGACGGCATCCGCCTCATCGGTCACTGTCGGGAACACCTTCACGGTCAAGTTGACGTACAACGGCGGCGGCATGACGGTCGGTTCGATTGATGCCAGAGTGACATATGATGCCGCCTGCTTCCAATACGTTTCCTGCAGTGGGGCGAACGGGAACGGCGGCGCCGGCGTGGTCGTTCTTTCATGGTTTGCGGAAGGAGTAAATGCACCGTCTTCGACAACGATATCCCTGTCTTTCAAAGCGATCGGAGCGGGAGAAGGCGCTTTCTCAGTTTCAACGGCTGACTTTTGGTCTGATGATAACGGTGATTTGGGGGCTCCGTCCGGTTCGGTAACGGTCAAATCTGCGAACCCTACCCTTTCCGGTAATGCCAACCTTTCTTCGCTGTATCCGTCGATGGGAACGCTTGTGCCGGCATTCCAGCCGGATGTTACCGCCTATTCCGTTACCGTTCCGTATACGGTTACTTCTCTTTCCTTGTCTGCAAAGGCGGCACAGGCGGGGGCAAAGGTTGCCGTGACAGGCTCTAACACTCTGGCAGTCGGGAAAAATACGCAGTCGGTCAGAGTTACCGCTCCCAACGGAACGGTGAAGACGTATACAGTAGTGATCGTACGCTCGGCTGATGACGGGAGCGGCGATACCGTCTCCGGCGATCCGACGGATGCCGGCAGTAATACCGATCTGGAAGTGACGGTGAACGGAACTGCGATGCGGGTGTCGGACGTTCAGCCGGATGTGGCTTTGCCTGCCGGTTTTGAATGGACATCTGTCACGCTTAATGAAACGCAGGTCTCGGCGGCAGTCAGCAAGGATAACGGACTGACATTGCTGTATCTGACCGACACCGCATCGGAAAAGAGCGCGCTGTATATCTACGACGAAGGGAAACCGGAGCCGTTTACGGTCTTCGAGCCGTTGGAAACAGTCGGGAAGGTGTATGCGCTGTTGGCGATGCCGGAAGAAATCGCCGCTCCTGCCGGGACGGTCGCAGGGACATATACATTCGGCAGTGTTACGGCGGACGTGTGGAAGTATGAGGATGCTGCATGGGAAGATCTGCTGATCGTTTATGCGGCGGGGCCGGGCAACTATATCGGACTGTATTCCTATGACCGGACAGACGGGTCGATGCAGCGCTTCAGAGAAAAAGCGGCTGTGCCGGCAGAGCCGGAGCCGGAGCCGGCAGAGGAAACGCCTGCTTTCCTGTCCCGTGTACGGGATTTTGCCGTAAGTCACCGGGATCTGTTGCTGCTGATCGCCGCCTGTGCGGCACTGCTTGCTGTCATCATTATCCTGATCGTCCGGGGTGTTTCCCGAAAAAATCGGGAGTGTCGGCACTGAAATCGAACAAAATCGGCTCGTATTTGCACCATTTTGCTTAATTTTTTACTTTTTTAAAAAAAAATTGAAGCAATTCTAACAGAAAATATTGACAAACGGAAAGTTGTTTAGTATAATGTATGCGGATTTAATGGCAGATTGCCCGTTGAATACATTAGCAAAGGAGAATTTCGCATGAAAACAAGTACATTTGCAAAGAAAGCCCTTGCTGTTCTGCTGGCTGTGATGATGGTCATGTCCGGCGTAATGGCTACCGGTGTTTTCGCTGCCGGCGATCATCGTGATGACGGTCAGATCTCTGTTGATGACATCACCGGAGATGACAAGGTCGTTGTCACCGTGACACTGGATTTTGGCGATGACGACACCCAGACCGTTTCCGGCTATGCCGGTGATCCGATGGTACTCCCCGAACCGGAAGACATCGCCGAATATGAGTTTGGCGGATGGCAGACCGAGGGCGGAGAGGATGCTCCTGCCACCTTCCCGGAAGAGGATGTCACCTATGTGGTCAACTGGATCAAGTGCCAGTATGTCGCCGTGGAAACGGTAACTGCCACTTGTAAAGAACCCGGTGAGATGACTTACACCTGTTCTTCCTGCGGCGATTCTTACACCGAAGCGATCCCGGCATTGGGACATAACTATGTGGTGGATTATGAGGATCCCGATACCAAGCCCGAAACCTGTACCGAGCCCGGCTTCGGTGTCTATGTCTGTGTGAACTGATGCGGCGAAGCATATTATGATGATATCCCCGCCGGACATAAGTTCGAGTTCACCGAGACAGTCCCTGCCGATTGCGAAAACGGCGGATACGATCTGTATTCCTGCACTCGCTGCCCCGCTACTGAGCATCGCAACGAAATAGCTGCGCTCGGTCACGACTTCCAGTTCACCGAGCATGTGACCGGAAACTGCAAGGAAGACACCTATGATCTGTACACCTGTTCCCGTTGCCCTGCCACCGAGCAGCGTAATCTGGTCCCCGCCAGTGGCGAGCATCAGTTCGGCGAGTGGGTCACCGTTGTTGAGCCAACCAAGAACAAGGCGGGTTCCAAGCAGCGTGAGTGCACCGACTGCCACGAGGTGGAGACCGAAGAGATCGACTCCATTCCCTACACCGGCAACTTCGGCTTGAACAACTGCATGACCTGGAGCTTGGTTCTCAGCTCCGGTGTGCTGACCATTTCCGGCAACGGCGATATCCCCGATTTTGCAGCCGGTAATGCTGCACCGTGGTACGGATATAACCCTTATATTAAGTCTGTTGTGTTTGCACCCGGTGTCGGCAAGATCGGCAATTATGCTTTCGG
>JAZLKY010000226.1:0-2528 GCA_045597885.1 Acutalibacteraceae bacterium
CCGAACCAAATAAACCGTTGTCATTTGTCAAGATATCTCCCTTTACAGATGTTGCCACAGATCCGGATGCGGTGCCGCCATCACCGATTTACTGCTGAACAAGCCCTCCCGGATGGCATAGTCCGCACCTGCCTCGATTGCGGCGGTGACATCCGCTACCTCACCGGTGAGCATCAAGACACCCTTGCCGCCCATCCCACGGGACAGGCGCAGATCAACGATGTCTGTTTTGGCGGCTTTGACCGCCGCATCCGCCGCTAAAATAATACTGGAAGCGGTATAGGTTTCCAAAACACCGAGTGCCTTGTGTTCCGGCTCAGTCTGTGCTCCCATCAGTGCGGTGATCACCTGCGGATCAATCCGCCCCATCAATGTACAGTCAAGGATGTAGGAAGAGAACTTTCCCTTAACATGTTCCAGTGCCGTCTGCACCTCGGCAATACTGCCGGTGAGCAGGATCTCATATTTCCCCGGACAGGAAGCATGAGCGGTAATCAACCGCACACCGGATGCCTTGAGTGCATCGTCACATGCTTCCACCCCGACAGGAATGCTTTTCAGCTCGATAACACCTACCGCATAGATCATGCTGTCCCATCCTTTCTGCTGATTTCGATCCGGCTGTCGGTGACCGCCGTCACCGTACCGTTGACCGAGGCATGAATGTTGGCAGAGATCGCACCATCTGCCGTCGCAACACACTGTCCGCACACCACCGTATCACCCGGCTTGACCGCAGGAACGGCAGGAGCACCGATATGCTGTCGCAGGGGCAGGACGATCTGCCGAGGCTTCCAGTTCAGTTCCTCATACGGAGGAACGAAATGATCATACGGCGAAACGCCGATCATCCGTTTGAACCGACTGCTGGGTAACAGGCGGTATTCCCGATCCGGATCGGCGTGAAACTCGCCGGTGGGCTGAAATTTCAAATGGTTTTTTGCAAGGATGCCCTTGACTTGATAATACATCCCCCGTGGACTGATCCCCTGACAGCAGGCGGTCAGTTCACACACGCCGCACCCACTGCACATGGTCGCCTCGGTATAGGCGGCGGGGTTTTCTTCCACCGCCGTGATCGGCTGTCGCACGATCTTATGCGGGTGGAGCGGATACCCGATCAACGCCCGTGGGCAAAGATCAGTGCAAACCGTACACTGACAGCAGTTTGCGCCGGCGTGCACACGCACGGTGCGCCCGGATGAACGCCGGGACAGCACTGCCGGGATCGTTTCGGGCAGGATCAGCAGACCTTTTGTCGTTTTGGTGATCACCGCCTTGTTCGGATCAATGATCCGTCCCATAGCGGGACCGCCCTCCATCATAACAAAGCCGGACGGCACAGTGATCCCTTCCCGTTCCATCAGTTCCGCCACCGTTGTTCCGACCGGGACATGACCGACAAACGGATGATCGGTCTCGCCGGTCAGCGTCAGCCATTTTTCCGTCACCGGCAAACCGTCGGCAACAGCGTGATAGATATTATATAGCGTTTCGGAATTGAACACCAGCACCCCGACAGATAGCGGCAACTGTCGCGGCGGGACGATGCGCTTCAAAATCTGATAGATCAGGATCACTTCGTCCCCCATAGGGTATACATTCGGCAATAAGCGGATTGTGATATGCTCCGACACCTGCTGACCGTCTTTGAGTCCCAGCAGACCGGCACGGTATTCCTTGAATCCGAGGAAGCCTCGCTTGATACCCGTTGCCGCCATCACCAATTCTGCCCCCGCCGCCACATCTTTGATCCGGTCACGCACGAGCGTGTAATCCGTATATAACAGTGGCTCGCACTCGGATGCGTTAATGAGCAGGGTATCTGCCCCTTCTGCCAGCTTGACGGCAGAAGGAAAGCCTGCACCGCCCGCCCCGACGCATCCGGCAAGAGCGATCTTTTCTTTAAGTTCGGTTACCGTCATATGTTGTCCTTTCAGACGATGATACCGACGATCCCCGCATCTGTCGGCACATCCGAGCTGTCAAACGCCAACCGGGCACCACTGCCGGTGGTGATCAGCACCCGTTCTCCGATGCCGGCACCAACGGTATCCAATGCAACCAAGTATTTATCCGTTTCTTTGGTGTCCTCGATCAGACGGACCTCCAGAATTTTAGAACCGACCAGTTTCTCATTCTTGCGGGTGGACACGATATGTCCGACCACTTTTCCCATCAACATTGCCGTTCCGCCTTTCCCGTTATTCTTTCACGATACGCACACAACCATCGGCAGGCAATCCCACCGCATTGGCATCATCCGTATCCACGTGCATCTCCAACCGAAAATCCTTGCTCACCCGTACCTGCACATCATACCACCGAGTGCGGCGTTCACCGCCGACAGACTCAACCGTAACATAGTCACCGTCTTTCACCCCGAACTGCTCTCCGTCTGCCGGGCTCATGTGAATATGGCGGTTGGCGATGATGCACCCCTCACGGACGGTCAGCACCCCTTTCGGTCCTACGATAGTAATAGGAGCCGATCCAGCCACATCACCGGATTCACGCACCGGGGGCTT
>JAZLKY010000227.1:0-1771 GCA_045597885.1 Acutalibacteraceae bacterium
CCTTTGACGGAGACGGGAGAATTCAACGCGAGCGACAGACTGCCATCGGCGTGCCGAGTCAGCATACCGCTCAGCGAAATATCCTGATAATCAATAGCAGTTTCCACCGAATAGCCGACCGTAATCGGTGTAAAGTCCTCCACCTTTCCGGCGCAGCCGACGATCATACTCAGTACTGCAACCCAAACCGTTATCATTAAATATCCCAGTAACCGCTTCATTCCTGTTCCCCATTTCCCTATGTTGGTAAACAGGAGGGGGCGGCTTACTGTTCTTCCAGCCGCAGGAACTGTTCTCCCAGCATACCGATCAAATCCGACGGCAGCATAGCATGCTGTGAATATCGCTGTGCCGCCGCATCGCCTGCTGTGCCGTGGATCCATACACCGCACGCCGCCGCATCAGCAGGACGCATACCCTGTGCCGCCAAAGAACCGATGATCCCCGCCAGCACGTCCCCACTGCCGCCGGTCGCCATGCCGGGATTGCCGGTAAGATTCCTCTGCAACGTGCCATCGGGGGAAGCCACCACGGTGTGATGCCCTTTGAGTACCAATGTCACCCGGTACTGCCGGGCAAATGATCGGGCAATGTCTTCCCGTTCTGTCTGCACCTGAGCCGCCGTCCGTCCCAACAGACGAGCCATTTCCCCCGGATGCGGTGTAAGGATCAGTTTCCCCGCTCCTGTTTTCTCTAACAGCATATGCGGCGAAACGGCATTTATGCCATCAGCATCCAGCACCACGGAGCAATCAGCGTAGGAAAGGACCGCTTCGACCGCCGTCCGAACATCCTGCCCCTGTCCCATGCCGCATCCCACCACCGCCGCATCTGCAAGCGATAGTGCCTGCCGGATGGCGGGCACTGCCACAGAGGACACCTGTCCCTTTTCATTTTCCGGCAACGGCAGGAAGATCGCCTCCGGCACAGCGCTGGCGATCAGTGGATACACGCTTTGCGGTACCGCCACCTGTACAAGCCCCGCTCCACTGCGGAGAGCGGCTTTGGCACACAGCACGGCAGCACCCGCCATGCCATAACTACCGCACAGGAGCAGTAATCTGCCATAGTCCCCTTTGTGGCTGTCGGATCGACGGGGGGCAAACCTGTCTTTCACCCATTTCTCCTCGATAACGATCCGATCAGTTTCACCAACCGGGAACAAGTCTGCCGGGATACCGATATCCAGTACCTTTACCCGATCGGCGCAGTCAGGCAGGGCAAGCCCCATCTTCATGGCGGTAAACGTCCATATCTCGTCAGCGTCAAATGCGCCGTTCACCACATCCCCCGTATCGGCATTCACCCCACTGGGAACATCTACAGCGATCCGATGAGCAGCACAGCCATTATACTGCGCCGCCAGTGGCAACAGTGTCGCCGGCAGTGCCCCACGGAATCCAATGCCAAACACGCAATCCAGCGCCACCCCGGCTTCCCGCAGAGCAGCGGCACACAGATACGGCTCTTCCGCATATTCCAGCACCGTCACCGACAATGGCAGACAGGCGGCATTTCGGACCGCCAGATCGGATGCCGGTTTTTCTGCCACGATCACCGTCACCGGAAACCGTCCTGCCAATATCCGGGCGATCACATATCCGTCACCGCCATTATTTCCTTTACCGCACAGGATAACCACATTCTGCCGTATCTCATCAGGTAATTCACGGCACAACCGTTCTGCCACCGCCCGTCCGGCATTCTCCATCAATGCGACAAAACCGATCCCCCGGTCTGCCGCCTGTTGCTCGATTTTTCGCATTTGTTC
>JAZLKY010000228.1:0-8921 GCA_045597885.1 Acutalibacteraceae bacterium
CATAGATATGAAGATAGGGAAAGGAATGTTGACCATGACAATGACCAGCCTGTTTCGAAAGACCGTGTTGCGACAAGATGCACCGCCGCATCCGATGATCGAATCCATCCGGGAAATATGTAGCAGAATCGAGGCTGTACAATCACGGTTTTCTATGGAAACGGACCCTGACTTGATCGAGGGCTGTATTTTTGAGTTGGAAGCGTTGCAGGCTCAATACCGCTATTTTTTGAAACTTGCCAGAGAACAAGGTATTACCTGCAGGGAAAAAATGACGATTTTTTCAGAATAGGAGGACGACAATGGGATTTTGGACGGCTGGTGGGATCGCCTTGCTGGTGATTGGCGGGATCGCTGTTTTGATTGCTGCTGTCCGTTCCGGCAAGCCGATCCGTTGTATGACCGGAAACGGGATACAGGGCTTATGTGCTTTGGGATTGGTTGATGCGCTTGGTACTTTGACAGGTGTTGCGTTGGGTGTCAGTTGGTTTACCGCCGGTATCTGTACTGTGTTCGGATTGCCTGGTGTTATTATGTTATTACTAATGAAATTGGTCTTTGTGTTGTAACGGGTTCAAAATAAAGGGGCTGTTAAAAAACTCTCGTTTTTTAACAGCCCCTTTTAGGGGATAGGAAAAAATGTTCGGAATGAACGAACCGAACCGAAATCGTTGCGATCACAACGGTTTCGGCTTTGTCCGAAGGCGTACAAAGGTACGTCGAGGGTGAGGTTCGTTTATAGCAAAAAGGTAATCTTTTTCACCTTTAAGAAACCAAAACAAATAAACAAACTGAAAATTCATTTTTATAAGCTTCTTTGTACGGTTTATCTTCACTATTTCTGCCTTTTTGCGATCCGGACTTTTTTAATATCCCCTTTGTGGTATAAATCTTTCGATTACCGTTGATTCAGTACCGTGCTTTCGTACTCCTCAACGGCTGAATAGTAATCCTCCGGTGTTGAGCAACGACGAAGATACTCTGTCCATATATCACCAAACGGCATGGTTTTCATGTTCTCCTGGAGTACCATCAATTTAGTGGTATTATTGCTATCCTGCAATGATTTCATTTCGTCATTGGGGAGCAGCAGGGCATACAGCAATGCTTTCTGCACATTACGAACGCCGGTAACCCAGGCAGAAATACGATTGATCGACGCATCAAAATAGTCGGTAGCAATAAACACACGGTCCAAAGCGTTATGAACGACGATCTCTTTGGCGATCTCCCGTGTTTCATCATCAAACAGGACGACATGATCACTGTCCCAACGCACAGGGCGGGTAATATGTAAAGCGATTTTTTCGTGGAACAAGAGGAGAGAAGAGATCTTGTCAGAAACGACCTCCGTCGGATGATAGTGTCCGTTGTCCATCAATGGCGTAATGCCTTTATAGTCGGCATAACTAAGACAGAATTCGGCATTTCCGACGGTATAACTCTCCATCCCGATGCCAAACACTTTGGATTCGAGTGTGATATAGACCTTATTCTTATCATAAGGCACAGACAGTATTTCATCAAGAGAGTTACGGAATCTGGCACGGGGCCCCAGTCGATCTGCGGGAATGTCTTTGTATCCGTCCGGGATCCATATATTCAGCACGCAGGGCTCGCCGGTTTCGTTGGCGAAATATTCAGCTATTTCCACACAGCGTTTGCCATGCTCGATCCAAAACCTTCTGACCGTTTCATCCGGCGAAGATAAAGTGAGATTGTCTTTAACCATAGGATGAGAGAAGAAGGTCGGATTAAAATCCAAACCCCATCCCCGTTCTTTGGCGAAGCGGACCCATTCGGCAAACTGGGCGGGACCGATCTTATCTCTGTCAATGTGTTCGCCGGGTTTCATCATGGCATAGCAGGCATGAAGATTTAATTTCTTCTTGCCGGGCATCAAGGAAAAAGCAGTATCAATATCCTGCATCAGCTGTGCCGGCGTAGTGGCCTTTCCGGGGTAGTTACCGGTGGTTTGAATACCGCCGGAAAGACTTTCGTCTCCGTCAAAGCCGATCACATCATCTCCTTGCCAGCAATGAACGGAAATAGTAACATTGCGAAGGGCCTGTAATGCCGCTTCGGTATCGGTTCCGATACGGCTGTACATTTCTTTGGCTTGTGTATAACGGTCCATTTTATTTTCCTCCGAAATCAATTTGTTAAAGGGTATCTGCCAACGTTTGTATTATACTGCAAAACAAAATGAAAAGTCAATATTATTCTCTCAATAAAATGTTGAAAATACAGGAGTTGTCAGATCTTTTCCACAAGGTGTTGGGCGCGGTAATGTCAGCCCGTAAAGGTCAGAGGCTCTGCATTCATCGTTGAAGATCCGGTTCACCTTTTCGTTGAGATGAGGTAGCTGTCGAAAACGTGTCAGGATCGGTAGGGTAGGAGCGGCGGCGGAGAGTATCTCCTTTCCACGCTGATCCATTCCGAGAATACGGATATATGGTGGCTCTTTTTCGGTCATATCAGACAGCATAACATGACAGAATAATCGGCGCAACCGGGAGGCGGGATACCTTTTTGTTTTTATTTGTTCAATCAGTTCGGAAACGGTTGCGGCACGGCGGCTGAAACGGTACAAACGATTTTCCAACCCCTCGGATATTCCCGGAATTTCAGCCATTTCAGATAAATTCATCTGTCGCAATTTTGCCAGCAGAACAGGATCCAAAGCGGTCAGTGATGCGGGGGCATGACCTTCCTGCATAGATCCTTTCAAAATGGCAAAAGAATCTGCCGGCATATAATCAACGGCTTTTTCGGCTTTATCCTCTCGTATCCACTGTCGGATCAATTTGGCGCTGGCAATCCTTTCTCCATGGGTTACTGAGTCGTGCGTTGTCTCCTGTCGGGGTATAGCCAAAAATTTTGGTGTATATCCGTAACGATAGGCGGAACGGATATATTCCATAGCGAGAATATCGTTTGGATTGTTGAATAATTTTGAGTTTTCAACCCCCGACAGTTCAGCCGCTCGCTGTATTGCTGCCGGATAAGAAATCCCGGTACGAAGTATCTGATGCAGATGATCCGAGAATGATGGGCTGTCTAATATGGCTGCCGTATGCCGGAGCAATGCAATATCTGCACATTCACTGCCAAATGAGATCATATCGACGCAACCAAGCGATTTTAAAAGAAATACACCTCCTGCGGCAAACCGTTCTGCTGAAGACACCGACCAGGAAAAAGGCAGTTCGATCACCAGATCCGAGCCGTTTTGCAAAGCCATCCGTGTACGATCCCACTTTGAAATCAACGCCTGTTCGCCTCGCTGGGTGAAATTGCCGCTCATAACGGTGACGATGTGAGAGGCACCTGCCCGGCGGGTGGCGTTGATATGGGCGGCATGTCCGTTATGAAACGGATCGTATTCCGCTATGATCCCGGCAACCGTCATTTGTTTTCCTCCCGTCATATTTCTATTGCCATTATAATGCTGTCGGCGGCAAATTGCAAGAGCGTTCTTTTTTGCCTTTAGTCTGCATATATATGGTTGAAGAAAAAGGAGGAGAGCATATGATCACACGCATTTCGGACATGCACAACAAGGAAGTTATTAATGTATCGGATGGCACACGGTTAGGGTTTGTCGATGATTTGGAAGTGGATACCAACACCGCTCAAATCGTTGCTATAGTCATTTTTGGTCATGCCAAATGTTTCGGACTGCTTGGAAGAGAAAAAGATATTGTCATTCGATGGAAGGATATTGAAGTCATTGGAGAAGAAACGGTTTTGGTTAATTTTTGCCGCCCCGGCGGTTCTCCTCCGTCAAGACGGGGACCGCAAATATTGGGCGGATTATTTCGCTGACCATTCCTCTTGAGGATCGGTATATTATGCGTATTTTTATGTCGAAAGCGCATAATATCAGTACAGATTACTTTTTTCTTGCAAAATTTACCTATATGTGGTATAATAATAAAACTCGGCTAGTGATGAAAAGGAGATAACAGCATGGCTATTGTCTATTATGAAGAGACGGGACAGTTTTTTTTGCATTCAAACTGTACGACATATATTATTGAACTGCTGAACGGGGATATCCCTGTTCACGCCTACTGGGGAAAGCGGCTGGAGAAGATGCCACCGTTGTCTCAGACACACGATTTTCCGACCCTTCACCAAAACGCCAGAGATATTACTGTCAACGGCTTCGAGCATTCTTCCGGTGCATTTCCATTGGAATATCCTACTTTTGGCAGTGGAGATATGCGTGATCCGGCTTTTCATGCCCGGTACGCTGATGGCAGCCGCCTGACTGTCCTTCGATATGCCGGTCACACGATCATGGCGGGCAAACCGGCTCTCCCCGGTCTACCTGCCACCTATGCCTCAGCTGGTGAAGCCGATACGCTGGAATTGGATTTGGTCGATCCTTTGACCGGTTTGCATATTTATCTTTCGTATTCAGTATTTACGGAATTGGATGCTATTGCCCGATCTGTTCGTGTCGTCAACGGCACGGCGGACACGGTGGAATTGCTGAAAGTGGCGAGCGCTAATGTAGACTTTTATGATTTTTCGGGTGAGATGCTTCATCTGCCCGGATATTGGACAAGAGAGCGTTATATTGAACGGCAACCGATATCCCATTCTTTGCAAAAGGTGGAATCCCGCCAAGGCGGAAGCAGTCATATGCATAATCCGTTCTTTGCTGTTTTATCGCCTGATACTAACGAGACGGCAGGTGAGGCGTTTGGTTTCAGTCTCGTATACAGTGGTAACTTTGACGGCGGTGTCAGTAAGGATGCTCACGGTATCGTAAGAGCCACGATGGGGATTGGCTCATTTGATTTTTCTTGGATGCTGAAACCGGGCGAAAGTTTCCAATCACCTGAAGCCATCCTTGTATATTCCGACTCCGGATTGGGACAGATGTCCCGCCGCTATCACCGTCTGTACCGGGATCATCTTTGCCGTGGAAAATATCAGCACGCCGACCGACCGGTTCTGGTCAACAACTGGGAAGCAACTTATTTTGATTTTGACATGGAAAAGTTGTTGTCTATTGCCGACCGAGCGAAGGAACTCGACATTGATATGCTGGTACTGGATGACGGTTGGTTTGGCAAACGCAACAGCGACACCTGTTCTTTAGGCGATTGGGTATGTAACACCGACAAGTTGAAGGGCGGACTGAAAGCACTCGGTGATGCGCTCAATGAGCGTGGTTTGCTTTTTGGATTGTGGTTCGAGCCGGAAATGGTTTCACCTGACAGCGAACTGTATCGGAAACATCCGGATTGGTGTATTCATATCGAAGGACGTCCCCGTGCTGAAGCCCGACATCAGTTGACATTGGATCTCTCCCGGAAAGAAGTACAGAACTATGTTATCCAGTCGGTCAGTGACGTGCTGAAAAGTGCGCCGATCACTTATGTCAAATGGGATATGAACCGCTTCTTCAGCGAGATCGGCTCCGCCGGACTGGACGCTTCCCATCAGGCGGAACTGCCGCACCGCTACATGCTGGGGCTGTACCGTGTTTTAGAGGAAATCACCTCTTCCTTCCCGGAGGTTTTGTTTGAGAGCTGTGCCAGTGGTGGCGGACGTTTTGATCCCGGTATGCTCTACTATATGCCGCAGACATGGTGCAGTGATGACAGCGATGCTTTGGAACGCATCTTCATTCAGTACGGTACCAGTATGGTCTATCCGCCGGTCACGATGGGGGCTCATGTTTCAGTTTGCCCCAATCATCAGTTAAAAAGGACGACACCGTTCTCCATGCGGGGCCATGTGGCTATGTCCGGTCAGTTCGGATATGAGTTGGATCTGTCTGCACAAAGCCCCGAAGATCTGGCAATTGCCAAAGAGCAGGTATCCTTCTATAAAGCCCACCGTCATACGATCCAGCAGGGCGATATGTATCGGTTGGAGGATCCCTTTGCCGGACCGTTTGCCGCCTGGGAATTCATATCTCCGGACAGGTCAGAGGTCCTTCTCTTTACCTTTGTCCTCAAAGGCAGTCCCAGCGTTTCACAGAAGCGAGTAAGACTGCAAGGGCTTGATCCAACTGCCACTTATGTTATCGGTGGCGAATCCTACTTGGGAGCGTATCTCATGCAGGTGGGTTTACCCTTTGATCGTGGGAATGATTATTTGTCAACCGTTACAGTGCTAAACAAAGAATAAGAAAGGATTGGATGAAAAATGATATATATTCTTGAAAATGAGCAATTACGCATTAAGATCAGCAGTATGGGGGCGGAGTTGCAGTCGATCGTCAATCGAAAAGATGATTTTGAGTATTTGTGGCAGGGCGATGCCACCTACTGGGCAAACAGAGCCACCAATATTTTTCCTACTTGCGGCAGAATGGTAGACGGAAAGTATACCTACGAAGGTAAAACCTATGAAATGCAGATACACGGTTTAGTGAGAACGCAGGAATGGACTGTGCTGAATCAAAAAACCAACACTTTAACATTACAGTGTAAGGCAACCGAGGAAACACTTCATTCTTTCCCTTTTCTCTATGCTGTCGAGATGACCTATACCTTGACAGAGGACACTTTAAGCGTGACATGGATCGTGCACAACAAAGATGAAAAAACCATGCGCTTTGCGGTGGGCGGTCATCCCGGTTTCAATTTGCCCATGGATGAGGGGAAAACGTTTGAGGATTATTACCTGGAATTTGATGAGCCTTGCGGCGCACGCCGGCTTTCGCTGTCTGATGCCTGTTTCTATCTGAACGCCTCCGTTCCGTTTCCGCTTGAGGATGATCGCATCCTTCATCTTCGTCATGATTTGTTTGATCAGGATGCCATTTTTCTGCGGGATACCGGGATGGCGCTGACATTACGCTCGGCAGATGATGACGGACATCAGATCCATATGTCTGCTCCCGACATGAAGTTTATGGGTATTTGGCATAAACCGCATACCAAAGCCCCTTATGTCTGCATTGAGCCTTGGCGGGGTGTCCCGGCGCTGGACGGAAAAGTCAATGATTATTACGAATTGCCGGAAATGGAGCAGTTAGAACCGGAACAGACTTACCGCAATGTCTATACAATGTCCTTTCGTTGATTGAAGTGGCGAAGGGGCTGTAAAAAAACGAGAGTTTTTTTACAGCCCCTTTTTGAGGAAAAAGAAAAATTTCTTTCACCTCTGATCTGTCTTTTCGGAAAAATTCTATTCTTTTGTTCGTATTTCCCGTATGCCGACGTACAGCAGTATTAATCCAAAAAGACGTCGTAACAAATCAGTATCCATATTAGCTGACAGCAAGGATACGGGGACAGCGGTAATGATCCCGCCGACACTGCACCACAGTACACTCTGCCATTGAATATTTTTGTTGCGGATATGTCCTATTAGCGCCGACGGTGCACAGCCGATGAAGTACAATAAATTAATCCCTCCGGCTGTGCGTTGAGTGATCCCGGCGACGGCTGTCAGATAGAGTACAAGAAGCGACCCGCCGCCGATACCGAATCCACTGATGATTCCGGTAATAACACCTACAGCGAGAGATAGGAACCATTTCACAGCAACAACACCGCCTTTACTGCCCCATAGAGGATGAGGATACCAAACAGGCGGTGCAGCCACACGGCTGGAATGTGTTTAAAGAAGGCGGCAGATAATAACCCGCCGCCGATACCGCCTGCCAGATATGGCAGAGCCTCTACCCATACCTGACCGCCTTTCAGCCAAAAAATCAAATAGGATACAATAGATAGAGGAAGAATGATGGCGACAGAGGTGGCGAATGCTTTTTTCTCCTCCATGCCGATCCATCCGATCAAAAGCGGTACGAGAAACAGTCCGCCGCCGGCACCAAACAATCCGTTGGCACACCCTGCCAACGAACCGATGACAAGATATTTTATGACGTTTTGCTTTTTGAGAGAAAACATGATATCATCCTTTTGGAGGTCGTTATATGATGCATTTTGGTGTCGTTGGCACCGGTTGGATCACAGAAGCATTGATCAACGGAGCAGCGCTATTTCCGCAGGAATTACAGTTGACAGCAGTTTGTTCCCGTGACCGGGAGCGGGGCAAAGCGTTTGCTGAGCGTATGGGTGCAAAAAGGGTATACACTTCACCGAAAGAAATGGCTGAAGATGCCAACATTGATGCGGTATACGTGGCAAGTCCTAATGCATGCCACGGTGAGCAGGTACGAATTTTTCTTGCACACGGAAAGCATGTGTTGTGCGAAAAACCGTTGTCTGCCGATCCCGAAGAGGTCTTTGATTTGCAGCAGATCGCTTCAGCACAGGGTCTACTGTATCGGGAGGCTATCATGATGCTTTATCAGCCGGCATGGTCGGTGCTGAGGGAAGCTGTGCGACAAATCGGCAGTGTTTCTACAGCGCAGTTTCAGTTTTGCCAATTGTCTTCAAAATATGAGGCGCTATGTAAGGGAGAGATTCCCAACATATTCAATCCTGTTTTACATACAGGGGCATTGATGGATTTAGGGATATATTGTGTTTATCCGGCACTGGCGTTATTCGGAGAACCACGGTCACTTAGCGCTCACTCTTCTTTCCTTTCGACCGGAGCAGATGCAGCGGGTGGGGCTTTGTTCAATTACGATGACAAAACAGTGATCCTTTCCTATTCCAAGGTCGGGCAGGGATCAGGTGAAAGCGAGATCATCGGAGATCGGGGCAGTATTACGATTGGATCAATTTCCCGATTGGCTGATATCACCCTGCATTTGAACGGTCAGCCCCCGAAAAAATTGGTCGGATCAGATGAGAAGCCGTTGCTGATGGGGAGAGAGATACTGTCCTTTGCCAGATCCGTTGCCGCCGGGGAGCGGATGGGAACAGAAAAAGATCGCTTGGCTTTATCTGTAAGCCGCCGGTTGAAAGATATCAGACTGATTGCCGGTATTCAATTTCCGTCCGGCTGAAAGGATGTGTTTTAAATTGACAGAT
>JAZLKY010000229.1:0-3850 GCA_045597885.1 Acutalibacteraceae bacterium
ACCAGATGCAGGATGGACTTGATCGTGGTGGTCTTGCCCGCTCCGTTCCGCCCGATGAATCCGGCGATGTGCCCCGCTTCGACCGAGAACGACACATCCCGCAGAGAAAAAGACGGATATGTCTTGCACAGACCGCTGACAGTCAGGATGCTCATTCTTTTGTCCCCTCGAAGACATTCTTGTACATCTGCTCAAACTGCTCTTTGGGCGGGATGGCGATGCCCAACACCTCGTCCCCCAACAGCACCAGTGTGTCGCCGGGTTCGATATGGAACAGTTCCCGCGCCTGCTTGGGGATGACAATCTGCCCCTTTTCTCCGACGGTGGCAGTCCAGGCATATTTGCCTCTCGGTGTGTTCATGGATACACTCCCATCTCTGTATGAATAGTATGATTTGTATAACAAACCATATCATACATGGGAAAGATTGTCAAGATGTTTTGCAGAACGTAAATGAACGGTTGACAAATCCGGGAACTATGCTATAATGAAAGCGGAAAGGCAACCGATAGACGGTTAGCCCAACTGTGAGATCAGAAATAACCGCACTTTTGAGCAGGGGCGGGTATTTCTTTTTTGTTATGTTAGAAACATCGGATTTTATCGTCTGCGGTTTTGCCGGAAGTATCACTCAAACCGAATATCCCCGGATCTTGTCGTGATCCGGCACACGCCGTCACCGGCGGTGGCGGGGACACGAACGGTGCCACTGTCGGTCGAGGTGACGAATGTCTTTTCGGTCAGCAGTTTGCCCGATACATTGCCGCTTGCCGTCTGTACGGTGACGGTATCCCCGTCACACGCATCCAGCTCCACCTCTCCGCTTTTCCCGGTCACGGTGAACGCCCCGATGGCGATCACTTCTTCCAGCTTGATATTGCCGCTCGTTGTGTCAACTGCGAGATCACCGGTTGAGCCCTCATCCAGTGAGACGTTGCCGCTTTTGCTTTTGATCCGGCAGGTGCCTTCTGCATACCATCCCTCACTATTGATCTTGCCACTGTCGGTATGACATTCCAGTGTTTCGGCTGTGAGGTCTTTTATGCGGATGTTGCCACTTGTCGTCTGTGCCGACAGCCACTCGACAGCACAGTTGGCGACATTCACATTGCCGCTTTCGACATGGATATCCGTTAGCCGGAACAGTGGGATCGCATCTACCGTCACATTGCCGCTTGTGTTCTCGACCGAGAGCGAGTTGTATTTTTCGTCCGGCAGAAATACGGTCACCGTATCCTCACCCCATGAGAATCCGATACAGTCTATCCAACTGCGGTGTTCCTTCTGTTCGATATGCAGGGTGCCCTGCCGCACAGTGACGGTGGGGGACAGGGCTTCGTTGCCGCTATAGGTCACACGGCAGACGCCGTCCTCTGCCGGGAGCAGGCGTACCGAGCATCCTTCTCCGGCGATCTGTATATAGGAGAACGGCTCGTTGACCGCCGTATCCTCGTTGACGGTGGAGGCGGTGTTCAGCTTGCGAAAATCAAATCTGACCGTCAGCAGAGGGACCAGTGCCAGCAGTATTCCGCCGCCGCACAGGAGCAGGGCGATGAACAGTGATTTTTTTGTTGCGGTCTTCATATGTTACGCTCCTTTCCGATGAAACACCGTTTGATGCCGAGCCACAGTTTTTTGCTCAATACCGCCATCCACCGGGTGAGTAGCAGATCGAACAGCAGTGTCAGCACCGTCAGCCCGGTGCACAGCACGCCTGCTCCGACCACAAACAGCCCGGCGGCAAAATAATGTCGACAGCAGAACAGGATGCCGGCGGCGATCCCGCCCAAAGCACCTGCGCCCAGTGCCGCCATCACGGCATAGAATGTAACCACCACCGTCCACAGCGAGAGATAGCATACCAAAACAACGGCGGCGGCGACGATCAGCAGTGTCAGCCACAGCGGAGAGCCGATGATCAGCAGTGCGATCTCCCACCCCCGCACGGTGCGGCGGGGTTTGATCTTTTGCTTGATGAGCCGGGGGAGCGGGATATCCTCAAGGATGCGGGCGACGATCTCGTCCATGCTGCCCATTGATGCCACCGCCTGTTCTTCGGTCATGCCGTCCTCCATGCAGTCGGCGATCATCTCCCGGTAATATTCTCTTGTTTTGTCGATGTCCTGCGGCGGTAGTCCCGCCAGGCAGTCACCCAGTCGGGTGTCAAATTCCTGTTGTGTCACGGTTCCGGTTCCTCCTTTATCACAAATTGACGGATCTTTTCGATCTCCTGCCAATCCTGCTGAAAGTCCTCGATGCGCTGCAGTCCGGCGGGGGTGATGCGGTAGTATTTCCGCAGCCGCCCGTTATGCTCGGCGGAATAGGTGGTCAGCAGTCCACCCGCCTCCAGCCGCCGCAGGATGGGATACAGCGTTGATTCCGACAGTTCTATGTACGGTTTGATGTCCTTGATGATCCGATAGCCGTAGGAGTCCTCGTCCCGTATGGCGGCGAGAACGCCCACTTCCAGCAATCCCCGTTTGAGTTGGATATCCATCCAATACCCCCTTTCGCATAATACTATACGACACATAGTATAAAATGTCAAGAGGTTTTTTCAAAAAATCCGTCGGAACGGTATTTGCTCATTTCATTTTTTTGCCGCAATACGCAAAAAACAGAGGGAATATCGAATGATACTTGACTTTTTTGCATAATACGGTAAAACCCATCTAATAAAAGTGCCGAAAAAGGCAAAAAAATGAAATGAGTGATATGATGGAAATCAAACGGGGCTGCTTAAAAAAGTTTTTAAACAGCCCCGTTTTGAAGATATTGCGATCTAATATTCCCGGTTTTATTCATCTGCGGTTTTTGCGGAATGTCCGGGTGCTTTTTTGATCAGTTTTTCCATCAGTTCCGACAGTGGCAGGATCAGCAGTCCGAGCACCAGATTGCCCGCCCCGTGGATGGCATCGAAGGGGAAACCCGTCACGATCCACGCCACGGTTCCCCGGAACGACAGGTGCATGACGATCGCCTGTACGGGGGCATACAGTGTGCCGAACAGTAACCCGTGCAAACAGCACACGACCGGGTATACGACGGCTTTGACCTTTTTCGGCATGGAGCGGGGAAGCAGCATGGTGACTGCCCACAGCACCGTCCATATGTACAGATAGGGGATCCACCAGGTATTGAATCCGCCGAACAGCCCGTTGAGAAAAACATAGATGTATATCGGAAACAGGGCTTTTTTGCGGAATACGACGGTATAGGTCACGGTCAACATCCCTAACAGATGGATGTTGGGCAGGGCTTCCATGACGATCTTTGACAGAAACATGACCACGCCGAGCAGGGGAAACAGCACCAGTTCCCATATCTGCAGGCGGTTATTTTGTGTAGACAAGGCGGTAGGCGGCTCCTTCCGTGATGGCGGTTTTTTCTACGCCGGTGGCAGCGTATTCATCCCCGATGAAGAACGCCCAGTAGTGTTGATCCTTGTCGAAGTCGGCCACGATACCGTTGACGGCGTGGATGAACAGACCGTACTGCCCGTCTTCTCCCGTCACGAGGTCATGTTCCATCAGTGCTTCCCCCACCGTTTCTTTATCGGTGTGGACGGTGAACAGCACTTTGGTGTCTTCTGCTTCTACCGAAACTTTTACTGTCTTTGCACCCGCACCGAGTTCGGTATCTTCCCGGTACAGGGCACTGTCCCACAACCCGGTGGACGGGGATGAGCCGTTATTGCCGGATTTACAGGCGGTCATACCGCACAGCAGGAGCAGTACCGACAGCACGCACAGAAGCTTGCTGCCGTTCTTTTTGATGTTTTTCATGATGATCTATCCTTTCCCAATCATTTTCTTTGCAAAAGGATAAAACAAAAGCACCCTCTGAGGG
>JAZLKY010000230.1:0-1385 GCA_045597885.1 Acutalibacteraceae bacterium
TACGCAGATTCAGTGTCTGACTGGCATAATCATTGGGCGTGATAGATACCGGCACGCCGGTGATCACCTGATCTTCCAAGTTGCCCGGTCCATACACCACCAATGTCCAGATCAGTATCGACAAAAGCAGCGATACCACCATCATCAGTTTGTCATTATGCATGATACGGCGAAGAGAAAATCGGTTGTTCATCCTTTTTTCTCCTTTCTGTGCCACCAACGGGTAGATTTGCTATCCTCTGCATTCCAAAGGAGTCGATCCTCCAGCGCCTTGATCAAAGTCTCACGGGTGTAGTTCCGGCTCAGTACGCCGCCCTCCGCAATGGAGATCACGCCGCTCTCTTCTGAGACGATGACCACGACCGAATCGGAATTTTCACTGATCCCAACACCGGCACGGTGTCTCGTCCCCAATTCCCGGCTGATTTGCAGATTGTCAGTCAGAGGCAGAATGCAACCGGCGGCATAAATCTTCCCGTCACGGATGATCATCGCCCCATCATGAAGCGGTGCCTTGTTGAAGAAAATATTGGCGATCAGCTCACCGGACGGCTCAGCCTCCACGATCGTACCCGACCGCACGATCTCCCCCAAGCGGGTGGAGCGCTCCAATACGATCAGTGCGCCCATCTTTTGCTTTTGCAGATGGACAGCGGCATCGGCAGTGGCCTCGATTGCCTGATTCCACTGATCGACCAGTGCCGAGCCATCCAATGTTCCGAAATCACCGAAGAAACGAAATACCCCCTCACGGGAATGTCCCGCCTGCTCCAATGCGCGGCGGATCTCCGGCTGGAAGATGACCACCAGCACCAACAATCCGTTATCAAAAATGGCTTTGAGCAAATACTGAAGCGTCGTCAGATGACCGAGATAAGCGGCAAGATACAAAATGGCGAGCACCAATATCCCCTTGAGTAGTTGTTCTGCACGGGAGTCCCGCACCAACCGGATCAAGAAGTAGATCAACAAAGCCACCAGCAGAATATCCAGCGTATCCGCCAGCAGATGATAGGACAGGAAGAATTGTTTTATCGTGCTCCAGGCTGTCGCCAAAAATTCGGTCATCACGGCGGCCCTTCCTTTCTTTTAGGCACTCTTTTGCAGATCCAGTGGCAAGCACTGACTATATAGTACAGTATACCATATTTTCAGCCGGGTGCAATGTTTTTTTTGCTTATTTTGTAAAAAAGTTTTGCGATGATGTCCGTTTCCTGTTCGGTATTGTAAAATCCGGGAGCCAACCGGACCGTACCGACACCGACCGTACCAAAATGGCGATGGGCCATCGGTGCACAATGCAGACCGGCACGCACTGCCACACCGGCATTCCCCAATTCCTGCGCCACCTGTTCACCGGGGATATCTGTCACATTGACCGACAG
>JAZLKY010000231.1:0-3080 GCA_045597885.1 Acutalibacteraceae bacterium
GAAAATGTGGTCGATCTGCTGTTACAGACCAAGCGGGGGTATTGTACCTACTATGCTACCGCCATGGTGACGATGGCACGGTCGTTGGGTATTCCCAGTCGGCTGGCGGCAGGTTTCAAGACGGTGTGGCAGGATGGCGCCAATGCTTATGTGGTGGATGCCGCCAGTCCGTATGCGTGGGCGGAATGCTATTTTGAGGGGATCGGTTGGATCGGGTTTGATCCGTCGCCTGAAGTCCGCCGGGTGAAAAAAGAAGAAACACCGCCGGACGAACAGGATCAGAATGATCCGACAGACAGCGATGACGCAGATTTGGAGGAGGTCCCCCGTCCAGTTGGTTGGGACAACGGCGTGGATTCGGTCATCTGGTGGTTGATCGCTGTGGCGTTGGTGGTATTGCTTATCGCTTTGCGGACGTGGCTGATCCCTCACTTCTACAAGCTGAAATCGGTCAGACGGCGGTATCACACCTCTTCACAACGGGCAGAGTTCTACTACCGTGATATTCGGCGGCAGTTGATCTGTATGGGATATCGGCGTAAAGTCGGCGAAACGCTCAACGAACAGTTGATGCGGGCATCCCGGTATATGAAGGAAGAGGATGTTACCGATCTGCGGGAAGCCCTGCAGCCGATTACTGCTCTTCACTTCGGACAGTTGGATGTTACCCCGGAGGAACTGGAAAAGCTTGCGGATATTCATGGCCGTATGGAACTGCCGGTGTGGCAGCATATGAATTCCATCCTCTATTTCTTCCGTCGCCGGCTGTTCCGTCCGCTCCTGTGTCCGCAGGCGTGGATGTTGGGACGTGAAATGAACAAGCGGATGAAAGCAAAGAAAAAAGGATAACTATTCGTACATCCATCAATGCCCGCATCGCCGGTGAGCGATGCGGGCATTGACTCTTTTCACCATATTGACAGGCTGGAAATACAATTTTGTCGGGAGGCTGGGATCAAGGTACGGCATTAGCGGATACGCTGACAGTGGATGACGGTCTCTCCGTCGCCCCGTCACAGGGTGATGCCATTGAAATACCATCCGTTGATCATTTCATTCCATGCCGGGAGTGCGACCTGCCGCATTGCGGGGTCTTCCAAATGAGCGGTGACGGTATCCTCCAACCGCCGGAACAGTTCCAACGCTTTTTCCTGCATCGACAGATCATACTGTCCGATGCCGGTGTCTGCCGTCGCCCCGACAAAGGCATCGGCGGCGGCACGGTAGGCGGGGAACAACTCCCGGATCACCTGCCGGAATGCCGTGAGCAGTTCGGTAAAGCGGGTGGGATCGGAAAACTGACACAGTGCCGCCTCATGCCATCGGGAGCGGTGGTCTTTTACTTCCATCAGTGCCGACAGTGCTCCTGCGGCGGCAACGACCAGTTCCAGTGCCCGTTTACAACGGTCTTCCGTTTCGCTTTGCGGTCGCCACGGGGCAAGCAGAGCGGTCGCCCCGTCGATCCCCCGTCGGAAATCGTCCATGATCCCCTCTGCCCGGTAATCCGTTGCTTCATTGAGAAAAGCACGGCATTCGGGTGCTTTGAAAACAGCACCGCAGATACTGGTCCTACAGGTGATCATCGTGCGGCACAGCGTATGCTGTAATAATTCCGTTACGGCGGTATAGGGGGTGATCCTGCCGAACAGTGTCATCTCCACCTGCTCCTGCTGCGGACGGTCATCCCGCCATTCTCCCGCCATGTACAGCCCCGCACGGGTGAGCGGCACCAGTGTCGCCCAGATGTTTGTGCCTCGCAGGTCCTCCCAGTGTGTCATGAAACCGCCTGCAACATCCTGTTCCTCACCGTCCCGGAAAAATGCTTCGATCTCCTCCGGCTCGACATGCCAGTCGGCACGGGCTTTGAGGTGACTGCTGTTGCACGCATGGCAGATGAGCCCCTCCCAACTGTTGTCGCAGGGGCAAGGGTACACTTTTTTGAATCCTAAATCATGGAAAAAGCGGATGCTCTCCGGGCGGTGTCCGTAATAGTTCCAGTCGAAGATTTCCGTTTCCCGTGGCAGTTTTTCAGCCAGATCGGGATGCATCCAGAACACATCGTCCCAAATAGCGGGGGTCACCCCCTCGTCGAGCAGGGTGCGGCAGATGTCCGCCACATAGTCTGCGCTTGCAGGCAGCCGAGAACCGTCTTCAAAATGCGATTCGTCCGCACCGATGTGGATATACTTGCCGCCGAACAATTCCAGCAGTGTGTGCAGAATATGCATCACAAATTCTTTCGCCTCGAATGCTTCAAACCGGATCTGCCGGCAGGGACCGCCCCACGCCTTTTCCATCGGCAGATCGGCATATCGCTCCTGTATCAGAAAATGCTCCATGTGGGACAGCACATTGGTCATCGGGAACAGAAAAATATCCCGTTTTTCGGTTTCTTCCCGCAAAAAAACGATATCATCCCGTGTCAGCGAACCGGGACGGGACATCCCGCCGTCCGCAGGATCGACGAATGCCCCCTCGATATACATCCCAAGCCCGTTATACCCGGCTTTTTTCAGCACATCGAGCAGACAGATCATCTCGCCCCGGTGCATCCGGCGCAACCGGGCAAAATCGAACATATACCAACGGTTCTCAAACGGTAACATCGTGATCACTCCCTTTTTGCTTATTGTAGAAAAAATCCCGCACGGTGTCAAGCAACATTCGTCGCCTGTTTTTGTACAAAAGGGGATGTTAAAAATGTCCGGATCGCAAAAGGCAGAAATAGTGAGGAAAAATCGTACCAAAAAGCGTTATAAACAAGATATTTTTCGATTTATTTCGGCTTTTCATAAAATCATTTAAAAAAGATTGCCTTTTTACTATAAACGAACCTCACCTTCGACGTACCTTTGTACGCCGTCGGGCAAAGCCGAAACCGTTGTATTGCAACGGTTTCGGTTCGGTTCGTTCATTCCGAACATTTTTTCCTATCCCCTAAAAGGGGCTGTAAAAAAACCGAGCTTTTTAACAGCCCCGAACTCCGCAGACTTGACGGGAACAGACGGGATTTTTTCGCCTGTTGCCGTTAGGTTTGTTGAATGATTTTTTTGCCGATTGTAAAAGTGAAACAAACGATG
>JAZLKY010000232.1:0-1287 GCA_045597885.1 Acutalibacteraceae bacterium
CACTGTGCCAGCGAGGTGCCGCCGTCGGCGCAAGGGATCAGTCCCACATCGACACCGTGCTCGGCGGCATATTTTTCGGGAAAACTTTCCGCAAGGCAGACACCCGAAAAATGACGGTCACCGTTGACGGGACGGTAGAGTGAATGCCACCGCCCGTTGCGCAGAACATATAAATGCTCGGTGTTGACCTCTATGGCTTCCGACAGGTAACCCCGTCCTGCCATATTGGATTGCCCGATGAGCAAAAATGAATGGAGCATTGGTTTCCCCCCCAGCTGTGATCATTCCGTCCCGCATGCCGACAGGCGTTCGTCCGCTTCTTCCAGCAGCTGCTGATTATGCTCCCACTCTTCCATGGCAGCATCCAACTCCCGGTTTTTTTCTTCCAGATCCGCCGTCAGTGCGGTCAGCCGTTCATAGTCCGAGGCGGTGTCGGGCAGAGCCAGCCGTCCCTCGATGGCGGCGATCTCGTTCTCCAGCCGGTTGACCGTTTCTTCCGACCGCCCGACGGCGGTGGTCAAACGGCGGCGGGTGCCCTCCAGTTCTTTGCGCCGTTGATAATCGTTCTCTTTTTTCGGCTTTGCTGTTTGTTCGGTGGAGGGTTGTGCCGCCTGACGGGCGGCGGCATAGGCATCATAGTTGTTGCCGCCGGGGTGCAGACCGTCAGGCTTCAGTTCCACCACCCGTGTTGACAGACGGTTGATAAAATAGCGGTCATGAGAAACTGCCAGTATCGTTCCGCCGTAATTTTCCAGCGCTTCTTCCAATGCTTCTCTGGATGTGATGTCCAGGTGATTGGTCGGCTCGTCCAGTAACAGCAGGTTGTCCCCTGCCAACATCAGCTTGAGGAGCAACAGACGTGCCCGCTCGCCGCCGCTCATCACGCCGACCGTGCGGGTGACATCGTCCCCCCGGAACAGGAACGCCGCCAAAGCGGAACGCAGTTGCGTTTCGGTCATCCGGGGATAGGTGTCCCGCAGTTCTTCCAGTGCGGTCTTGCGCTCGTTCAGTCCCTGTTGGATCTGATCATAGTATCCGACCGTCACCTTTGCGCCCAGACGGACCGTTCCCCGGTGCGGCGGGAGTTGTCCGTACAGGATCTTCAGCAGGGTGGTTTTGCCGCATCCGTTCGGACCGGTCAAAAACACCCGGTCTCCCCGCATCAGTTGTAGGGCGGCATCCCGGAACAACGGTTCACAACGGAAGCCCATCTCCAACCCGTGGGCGGTCAGTACCTCGTTGCCGCCGGTCACCTGCGGAGAGAAGGTGAAACGCACCGTCTTCTCC
>JAZLKY010000233.1:0-6622 GCA_045597885.1 Acutalibacteraceae bacterium
GTGGTCAGTGACGGAAAAATCTGCGAATGGGGAATGGAATTATGCGGATTGAAACAGCCTTGGCTCGACAAAACGCTGGCAGAATACCGTTGCTCACTGCGGGAGGTGTTCCTGCTGACCGCCACCAAGACCGGGCAGACCTTTCTGCTGACAACGGATGCGGTAGGAAAAACGCATTGAGGAGAGAAGAAAATGAAGCGTCTATGGATAGCCATCGGCATATTGGTCGCCTCCTGTACGATATGTGCTGTGACCGGAGCCTATCAGCATCATCAGACAGCAACACTGCTACAGCAAATGGACATCATCCGTCAGCAATGTCAGACAGGAAATGGCAGTACCTTGCCGGCATTGGGAGAAGAGTTCCAGCAAGAATTTGAATACCGCACCCGGCTCTTTCCCCTGTTTGCGGACCAGGAAGATGTAGAAGAATGTCAAGTAGCGGTACGGCATTTTACGGCAATGCTCATCCATTCAGAGGACGGTGACCCGTTGGTAGAATGGGAAAACTGCCGATTGCATTTGAAAATGTTGCAGGATCTGGAAATGCCGTTGCTTCGCAACATTTTATGACGGATTAATTTTAATTTTTCCAAAAGAAGCCACAAAATGGTTCTTGACGAATGACACAAGATAGAGTATCATGATAGATGAAAGAAAAAATACGGCGGTACAAAGAAAGGAGAGCCTACAATGGCAGATGAATACGGGAATGATTTGGTGAGCGTACTCGATGACGAGGGCAACGAACACCAATTTGAAATACTGGATGCAATTGAGGATGATAACGGACGGTATGTTGCACTGCTTCCCGTCTACGGTGCTGACGAAGCGCAGGAAGCATTGGAGGATGATGGTGAATTGGTCATCCTGGAAGTGGTCGATCAGGACGGAGAAGATCTGCTCGTCCCCATCGAGGATGATGACACCTTTGAGGAGATCGCTGGCATCTTCGAAGAACGGCTGTCGGAATATTATGAAATAAATGAGGTGGAAGAAGATACCGAAAATGATGACGGTACTCTTTTGAATTAAGACGGTCTCTGCGAATTCGGCGCAGGAGAATTTTTTGAAATGTCCTTGGAGTCTTCACCTGCCGTGTGCGTGTATCGCTGTCTTTTAACCCTACTACATTGTGAATAAGGGAATCCAGCTCCGCTCTCGGAGTGCAGACCTCCCCGCCAGGCGGGACGAAGGGAGCCGGAACAGAGCGGGCGATGCCCACCTGCTGTGTATAGTAGCAGGTTATGCCGACAGCGTTACGGCACGGCGGGAATAACCGACTGATAAGTACCACCCGATACGGTCATTGCACCATATCGGGTGGTTTTGCCATTGGTTTTGCAGGTGTTTTCGGCGGTGCGGGGGGTGGCACCATATTAGCTGATAGACGATAGATATTAGCTGTTAGATGTTGAATTCAAACCGTAGGGCGGCCGCTTGCTGCCGCCGGGTTACACTTAAAACCAATGGTGGGACGGTAGGGAACGGGCTTAACCGTTCCCTACCGTTGATTTTCGGGTCACCCGGCGGGCGAACACAGTTCGCCCCTACGATTTAATTATGCATTATGAATTATTCAACATCTAACCTGCCGTAACGCTCGATCAGATACAACAGATCGGTTTGTGTCAACAGTCCCTTCCCCAGCGAAACATTCAGGTACTGCGCCGGGTATTGGCAGAAGGTTTCATAAGGAATGAACGCCGCTACGGTTTGATAGTCAAACAAACCATAGCGCTCGATATCCGCCTGCTTTTTTTCTGCATCATACCGCAGGCAGTCATCAAAGTCGAACATATTGAACATCCCCGTGATGCCGCCGGGCATGGACAGCATATCGTCTGTATAGAGGTTCAGATGATAAACCGTCGGGAAGGAATAACACCCTGTGTACTCCCGTGTGACATATGCCTTCTCCAGCACGACCGCACCGGCGGTATATTCCCCATTTTCATACTTTCCGGAATAGAAACGATGACCAATATACCGCTCAAGATCATCCTCCCGGATATACACATATCGCATCAGATCAAGATCAAAGAATCCGTGCTCATATATGATGCGGGACTTTGCTCCGTTCGACCATTCGAGATTGATCACAGAATATTCCCTGTCTCCGTCCGCCTCGATAAATGCGATGGCGGCGGGAACGGCTTTACCCGTTTCGTGATCGTACGCCAGTACCGTGTCATCCGGCTTGATATCCTCGATTCTCTTGTAGGTGCCGTCCGCCATTGTGATCAGCGTACCCGATGCAAAACAGCCGCCGGTGCTTTCCCAGCCCGCTTTTATCTTGATCTCACCGATCGCCCCGGCGGGGACGGTGAGCGTATTCCCGGCAAGCGTTGGTGCAGGAGTAGAATTGGTTTCGGCAGACAGTATCCAGCCGGTAAAATCGTACCCGGAGCGTGATGGGGTGGGCAGGGTTTTCTGTTGGGAAGCGGTGCTGTAGACATAACTCATATGCTCCGGCAGAGAACCCTCCCCAACAAATGTGATACTGTAGGACGATGCCTCCCATCTTGCTTTTACCCGGATGTTGCCGTAGGCATCCGCCGGGATCACGATACTCTTGTCCGAAACAGAGGACGGTTTTCCGTCGGTATTCTGCGTGATCATATCCCATCCCGAAAAGCCGTATCCTTTTCTCGTTGCAGGAGAACAATCGACCGTTTGCTCATAGTCCCGAACGGTAAACCGACCGACCGTATTCCCGGTCTCCTCATCGGTGACGGAATAGGTTTTCCCGTTCCATCGGGCATACAGAGTGACCGTTCCCGTCGGCGCATAGCTCGTGCCGTCGATCCTTGTCCCGTTTGTCACGGCGGTGTACCACCCGGCAAAATCATACCCGTTTCGTGTCGGCACGGGAAGGGAAACCGCAGAGCCGGTCGCAGAGGCGGGTGAAACACTGCCGCCGTTCGCATGGAATGTGACGGTATACACCGGCTTTGGCTGTTCTTTCCACTGTGCCATCAGCGTGACGGACCGTGTCGGCGTATATCGGCTGTTTCCTTCGTCGGTGACGGCGTATGTGTTTTCACCGTCCGACCATCCAAGAAAATCAAATCCACTGCGAACAGGTCTCTCCAACACGATGGGATCGGATGTGCCGGGGATATAATAGGAGAATGTCGAACTGCACACACCCCCGGCGGCATCAAATTTTACCGCATATCCGGCATTCACTTCTTCTGTCACCCGGAAAATCCCGCCGATCCAGTGCCAAAGCTTCTGAAACAAGCCCGACTCATCGTTTTGCAGTGCGCCGACGGTGTCATGATTTGTCCATTCTACGATATCAAATGTCGTGACCGGGTTGGAACTTTTAGTCAGAAGAAACCCGCTCTCGTCATAGGTGACCTGCTCAGCGACTACAATATCCAGCACGGGAGAACCGTTTTGCGAAACGGAAAGCTTGCGATAAAACGCATCATCCCGGTAGAAGTTGCCGAAATTTCCTTTTTCAGTCGCATACTGTGTCGCATAGGTATAGCCGTAGGTATCATTGCAATAGACCAGAAATTCCTTCGCCTCGCTGTCCATCCATGCGTATTTGTTCATATCGGTGGATGCGGTGACTGATTCGGGAAAGGTACTGCTCGTGCCGACGGCACGGACAAAATACTCACCGATCTGATCCTGGTCGGCTTGTCTCTGTGCGTTTTTTCTTGCCGTTCTTGTTGTGACCCGCATGGCGGTCATAAAGGATAATAACAACGCAATGACGGCAAAAATAACCAAGCCGAATACGATCGTCCATTCCATTGCGATCCCTTTTTTATTGCGCAATACCTGTTTTATTGTCATATCATCACCCTTTTCGGTAAGAAAGGTAGCATTTTTTAACTGGCTCGGCAGCAGTGTCTGTCGGGAGTTCTTTTTTCGGCAGGATCCATATCCTGATCCGTGGCTCGACCGACAGATCCGCCGATACGGTATCGGAATAAGTCACCACGATATAGCATCCGTAGTTCCCGTTGTTGGGAACATAGATATAGCACCGGGTGACGGCAGAACCACTGACGGTCGATCTTTTCACTTTCATCTGAAAATCATCATCGGAAAAAGGGACCCGTGCCTGCACTGTACCACCATGCGAGGTGAAAACGATAATGTCTTCTTTGACGGAACGGATGACCAGTTGATAGATGTTGTCCCCCTCGATCCGGTGGATGATCGGTTCGCCCGTGACTTTCAGTTTTCCGCTCGGATCGTAGAAGTCCCGATACACCCCGTTTATGGCATTTTTATCCGTATCGTACTGCTCGGCGGCGGCATAAACGAAGGACAGGATCGGCTTACCGATATCGTCTTGATAAAAGACGATCTTTTTGTTCCCGTCATCACAATAGACACCCGTCAGTTCGATGCCCTCAGTGAGGGCACGGTGCTTTCGGAAACCATCAGCGGCATCGGTGTCGTTCTTTGATGCAAAGTGACAGTTGGCACGCAGCTGCCCCAAAGCCCCGGTCACCTCTCCGAGAAAATCATAGAGCAACGTACCGTGATCCCCGATCAGTTGCAGTTCCCCGTTTTTGGAAAGGGCATGATCAATTTGAGATACGATACCGGCATCGGGCTTTATTACATAGTCGGTATAAACAAGCCCGCCTGCCCCCTGCGTAACGGTGATCTGCGTATTTTTATCTTCAATATGGGGGGTATAATAAAATGTTTTTTCTCCCGCACAGTAATACGCAAAGAACGGCATACCGCCCCAGTAAAAATCGGAAAACCCATTGCCGTTCGCATCCTTATAATCATTGCGATAATCGCCGTCATCAATGCTCCAGTTGGATGTTTCATAGATTTCGGCAAATTTCACTTCCGTGACATGGATTTTTTTCGTCTTGTTCCAGGAAGATTTATCATTCGAATTTGGGGTATCTCCCTTGCTGTCATATTTGATCCGCAATGTCAGATAGTGATTTTTGTCCGTATAGACCTGTTGGACATTCCCGTTTTGCTTTCGCTCATACACATAGAAATAAAAATAACGGTAGTCTCCGTTCCATATAGGATTATCGGTATCGGTGTTGTCGGCAAAATGCAGAAAATACCCCTGCGACAGCAGATACTTTTCCAACGGGGTAATGTCAAATTCCCCACTGCCCTGCAATGTATTTTCAAATTTTACCTTATCATTCGTATAAGTGACCTTATAGTCGTCCCTGTTGTCAACCGTCAGTGAGGTAATCCCGCCCGCATCCCTGCTTTCACCGTCTTTTTGATAGATGCCGTCCGCTTTTGTCAGGATCGCCGTATCCGAGCTGAATCCGGCGGTCTTTCCGCCGTAATCGAATGTAACAAGATCCTGCCCCGCAGAGTCCAAAACGCTTACCCTGCCGGATTCATACGCGCGCACCCGGTCGAACGGGCACGGTATCTGTGCATTGGCGAGATCATATTCATAATAGGACCGGTCAACCGTAAGATCGACTGTTTTCTCGGTCTGCGAACCGATCTGCACCAAACCGTCCAGTCCGTTTTCAAATTCTTCCATACTATCGGCATTCTGAAAATCAGCAAGTGCATTATCCGCCATCACCGTCGCCAAAAAACCGTCCCATTGATCAACGGCGGTGTGCTGTGCCGTTTGATATATGCCGATGGCGGCGGCGGTTATGACCGAGATGACCGAAACGGCAACGATACATTCAACCAGAGTAAATCCGTTTCTGTTCTTTTTCATTCTGTTCCCCTCTCATCATGTATGCGATCAGCAGTAGAATACCGATCCCGTTGTGTTTCGGAAAACACATTACATACAAAATCGACCGTTTCGCCGTTACAGACTGTTTTGCAATAGACCATCCCGTTTTTCATCTCAAATGTACAGCCCGTCATGACGCTCAACGGATAACACTTGTATTCACTGCCGGTTCTGTTCCATACCAGTCCCCGGTCACCGTATTCCAGTGTGTCATCCACCCCGACCGATAACGCTCGTCCGCTTGCAGTCATGTTGTACGCCTTGCTGTCATATGCCGATATCCATTCGTTGACCGCCGCACGGCAGGTGTTGATATCGGACATGGCATCGCTGTTTTTTTCGATCCTTACCGCATGCTGTCCAAAAGCGAGCATAAATGTACAGATCATCGTAATCACGACGGCGGTAACAGCGATCACGACTGTTAACTCGACGAGTGTAAATCCTCTTTTTGACCGAAACATACTGCACCTCAGATTCTTTTTGGCTGTTGAAACCGATATATTTTCCCCGCACCGTACAACTGCCGTACGGTTCCTTACCGGTGCATTATAACACGGCATTGCCGCCGATTTCAATGGAATCATATGGAAGCGGTAAATGCAAACAAATGAAACATCCCGGCAAAACGGCAGGTCACCCGCCAACCGTAGGAGCAGGTCGCCAGGCGGCACATCGGAGGACGCCGCACTAACGCAAGCAACTTAATGGAAAATTGCCTGATTTATTGCGTGAGAAATGCTTGTTTTATCGTAAAAACAAAGAGCGGTGTCATTGCGAGCCTGCCAGAAAACAATTTTGATGGTGTGATGTCATCGAAGTTTATTGACCGAACCCGCAAACATTCAAAAATCGGGCAGGCGTGGCAATCCATCCTAAACGCCGCCGAGCGGCGAACTGTTA
>JAZLKY010000234.1:0-7298 GCA_045597885.1 Acutalibacteraceae bacterium
CTGCACAACGGGGTGCCCGTCTGTGGGATGCGATGATGGACCTGCTTGAACGTTTTGCCATCGGCATGGGTGAGCAGGTGTTGACTGCCCGGCGGTTGGAGGAACTGTTTACTATGCTGATGCAAACAGTTGACATGGGACAGTTGCCGCAGGGATTGGACGCCGTGACCATTGGACAGGCTGACCGTATTCGCTATGCCTCTCCCCGTGGCGTGTTCATTTTAGGCGCTAATGACGGCGTGTTCCCCGCCTATCCCAAAAATGACGGTATCCTCAGCGAAACCGACCGGCAGGAGTGGCAGAAGCATGGGATCACCTTATCGGGTGATCTGATGGAGAAATACATGGAAGAACGCTTCTATGCTTATATGGCGGTAGCGGCTCCGTCAGAACGGCTGTTTATTTTCTACAGCACATCGGAAGAAATGACTCCCTCCCCGTTGATCCGTATGGCAGACAGTCTGTTGCCCGGTCACACGGTAATCTCCGGTCATGACCGTGGAACAGATCTGTTGGAAACCGGGAATGATATGCTTCGGCGGGCAGCAGATGACCGGCTTCCCTCCGACACGGTAAGAGAAACAGTCCTTCAGGTACTGGCGGAAGAACCGGTTTATGCAGGATATCTGTCCGCCATGGACCGGCAGGAAAAAAAAGAGCCGTTCCGTCTATACGATCCGGCGGTTTCCAAAGAATTGTTCGGCGGAGATCAGATCCTGTCCGCCAGCCGAATGGAACGGTTTGCCGACTGCCCCTTCTCCTATTTCTGTCGGTACGGATTGGGCATCACCCGGCGAAAAAGAGCAGATGTTGACGCCGCTATGTTCGGCACATTAGTACATTATGTCATGGAGAAGATCGTACCGGTCTACACAGCATCGGGCGGGCTTATAGAGCAACTGCGGCAGGAAGAACAAACTGCTGAAAAGGCGACAGACTGCTCGGCGGATGAAACAGAGATACGTATACAAAAAGAGCTGGTTTCCCGTATTCGGGAAGACACTGCCAAAGTGATCGACGGGTATGTGTGCCAAAATCTGGGAGGCACGGAAAACAAATCCGGACACTTTCTCTATCAGGTGGAGCTGGCGGCACATGCCGCCGAAAACATCCTATGGCATACCGTCATGGAATTCCGACAGAGTCGGTTTCGACCGGCGGCGTTTGAACTGGCGATCCTGCCGGATGAAGAGGAAGCGGACGGGATCGTGTCGTTCCGATTGCCTTTCGAGGATGGCTCTGTGCGGTTTAATGGCAAGATTGATCGGGTAGATCTGTATATCCGCCCGGATGGGACAGCCTTCGTCCGGGTGGTGGATTACAAAACAAACAGCAAGATCTTCAGTTTGGGAGAAGCCTATCAAGGACTGAACATCCAGATGCTGTTGTACCTCTTTGTGATTTGCGATAGCGGCAGACGTTTCCTTCAAAGCACAGGCGATTTGCTCCCCGCCGGCGTGCTGTATCATCCACTGTCCGATCTGACAGTTCAGCGAGGGAAAAAAGAAGCGGCGACCTTTCGGTTGAAAACAATGAAAATGAACGGCGTGGTACTGAATAATGCCGATGTGATCCGTGCCATGGAACAGGATGCACAAAAGATATTTATCCCTGCCGGATTGGAAAAAGACGGCATCCCTACCGGGGATATCCTGACGGCTGAGCAGTTTGCACTGGTGCGTCAAAGGGTGGAGCAGTTGATCGTCCACATGGCACAAACGCTGGCTGACGGAGATATTGCGGCACTGCCGGCACTGCTGGGCGACAAGCATAATGCCTGCCGCAACTGCGGTCATCAGGCAATTTGCCGCCATGACGAAAATGACAGCGTACGGCTGTTGGAACAACTCAGCAGAAAAGAAGTGCTGGAAAAGCTGGAGAAGGAGGTCGACACAAATGGCGGAACGGCAGTGGACGGATAAACAACAGCTGGGATTCAGTGTCCGTGGCGGTACGCTGTTGGTCGCCGCCGCCGCCGGCAGTGGCAAGACGGCTGTGTTGGTGGAGCGGGTACTCCGCATGATTACCGACAAAGAGAAAAGAATCGGTATTGACCGTCTGCTGATCGTCACCTTTACCCGTGCGGCGGCAGCAGAGATGCGTCAGAGGATCGCAGAGGCATTGGCGGAGAGGGCTGCTCAGGAACCGGAAAACGAATGGCTTCAGCAACAGCAAATGCTGTTGCCGCAGGCACCGATCTCCACCATAGACAGCTTTTGTGCCGATCTGCTGCGGGAATTTGGTGCCGGACGGGGATTGCCGCTTCGTTTTCGGATAGCCGAACCGGAAGAAGCCAAATTGTTGGAAGAGGAAGCACTGGAAGCAGTACTCGAAGAAAGTTACCGTAAAAAAGAACCGGGATTCCTGCTGTTGACCTCCCGGTTGGAATCGGGACGCAGTGATGAGGCATTGCGGAAAACGGTCCGTCAGGCATACAGCTTTATGCAAGCACAGCCGTTTCCGGAACGGTGGCTGGCGGAGCAAACATCGGCATATACCGCACAGACACCACTGGAAGAGACCCGTTGGATGGATGCCTTGCGGCAGGAATTACGGATCACCCTGGCATCCGTTCTGTCACTGGAAGCAAAAGCACTGCGTCTGTGCCAATCGGATGAGATGACAGGTTACCGGCACGCTTTTGAAATCGAAAACCGGCAGCTTGAAAAACTGGTCCCGGTATTGGAGACCGGAACATATGATGAATTGCTCCGGGCATTCTCAGCATTCCACATGGAAAAGCTGGTGTCCTTCCCCCGAACCAAGGATCCTGTCATAACGGAATTGCGGGAGCGTGTCAGAAAAAACATCCATATGGTTGTCGCTGATCAGATGAAATATGCCGTCAGTCTGTTTGCCGGCGATGAAGAGGCTTGCCGGAACGATCTGCGGCAGATGGCACCGGCAGTGGCGGCACTGGGAGATTTGGTCTCCCGGTTCTCCGCAGAATATACCCGCCGAAAACGGCAAAAAAGCCTCTTGGATTACAACGATTTAAGCCATGAAGCATTGCCGTTGCTGATCGAGCAGGAAACCGGCAAGCCCACCCCACTGGCATTCTCCCTCTCCGCCCGTTATGAGGAGATCCTGGTAGATGAGTATCAAGATACAAACAAAGTGCAGGATGCGCTGTTCAGTGCCTTATCCCGGCAGGAGCAGAATCTGTTTTTCGTGGGGGATGTCAAGCAGAGCATTTACGGATTTCGGCAGGCAATGCCCCAATTGTTTATCCAACGGCGGGAAATGGGAACGGAATATGATGAACACGCCCCGTGTTTTCCGGCTACGGTAACATTGGAGAATAACTTCCGCAGTCGCCCGACTGTTACCGACACAGTGAACTTCCTGTTCCGGCAGTTGATGCACCGTGATCTTGGCGGCGTACAGTATGATGAGCGGGAAGCCCTGGTTTGCAGTGCCCGCTACCCTCAGCAGACAGGAACACAGACGGAGTATATCTTGGTCAATAATAGCAAAACCCCATGGGACAAAGAAACGGCTGAAGCCCGCATCATCGGCAAGCGTATCCGGGAATTGATGGGCTCTATGACGGTGTGGGAAAAGGGAAATGCCCGACCGCTTCGGTACCGGGATATCTGTATTCTTGTCCGCTCACGGATAAAAATAGCCTCCTATCTGCAGGAGCTGACCGCCATGGGGATCCCGGCGGGAGCGGACAGCACCGGTTCCTTACTGGAGTCCTCCGAAGTCATGACGGCAGTGTCTCTGTTGCGGGTGATCGACAATCCACTACGGGAAATAGAACTGACCTCTGTGATGCTGTCTCCGATATTCGGATTCACCCCGGACGACTGCGCACGGTTACGTCCGGCAAAGACAGCATCCCGGATGCCCCTGTATTCGGCAGTGGAACAATACGGTGAGTCTTCGACAGACGAGCTGAGTTCCCGATGCCGGCGGCTGATCACCTGCCTGCGGCATTGGCGGGCACTGGCGGTGTACATGCCGGCAGACGATCTGCTGGAACGGCTGTACCGGGATACGGCGATGCCATCAGTATATGCTGTCGGCAGAGGCGGTCAGCAACGAGTGGCTAATCTCCGGCGACTGGAAACGGTTGCCCGCTCTTTTGAACAGGGGGAATTCCGTGGCTCAAGCGCATTCGTCCGTTTCCTTGACCGTTTGGAAGAACAGAGAGAACCCATAGCGGCGGCTGACACCTTTGAAACCGACAGTGTACGGATCATGACGATACACAACTCCAAAGGGCTGGAATTCCCCGTTGTTTTTTTGGCACGCCTGCACGGAAAGTTCAATCAGCAGGACAGCCGCAGCAAACTGCTGTTCCATCAGCAGGCGGGGATCGGTCTGCGCTGGAAGGATGAGCAGGAAAAGTATCGCACCCTGCCGTTTTCGGGAGTGCTATCCGCCCGCACGGTCGACAGCCGGGCGGAAGAGCTGCGGGTGTGGTATGTGGCCATGACACGAGCTAAAGAAAAACTGATCATGATGATCACAGCAGATGATCCGATCAGACTGATACAGCGACTGGAAGACAAGCTGACACCGTTCCGGGAGATACCCGCCTACGCATTGCTCAAGGCAAATTCGCCGGCAGAATGGTTTTTGATGGCGGCTTTGCGGCATCCCTGCTTTGCCCACCTTCGCCACTATCCGGAGGAAACGCTGTCGTTGTCAGCCCAGGAGGACTGTACTGTTTTCATCGTCACTCCCGCAGAAGAAGAGCCGCTTGCCTCCGTGCCGGAGGCGATCGGCATCCAACCGGATGAACAACTGGCAGAGCAGTTGCGGCAGCGTCTGCGCTATACCTACCCGCTTGCAGGGTTGGCACGGATCCCTGCCAAAGCCGGTGTTTCTACTCTGTCCCATTCCGAAACGGATAAGGGACGGATCGCCGCCGCCCGCCCGGCTTTTTTACAAGCAGGTGGATTGACACCCGCCCAACGGGGAACGGCATTGCACACCTTTATGCAGTTTGCAGACTATCAGGCGGCGCAGGAAGACCCCGCCGCCGAGGCGCAGCGATTGACTGAAAAAGGCTTCCTGACGGCGGAGCAGTTAAAAGCACTGAACATCGGTAAAATCGCCCGGTTCTTTGCCGGCACGCTGTATCGGCGGATCGCCGCCTCTCCCGCCTGTTACCGGGAATACCATTTTTCGTTCCTGATGCCTGCCGCCGAGATCGCTCCCGATGTCGCCGGGGTCTCCGACGAATCGGTCGTCGTTCAGGGGATCGCTGACTGCGTGTTCCGGGAAGACGATCACCTGGTTTTGGTTGATTATAAAACTGATCGGACCGATTCACCGGAAGAATTGACAGAACGCTATTATCGTCAGCTCTCAATATACAAAAAGGCGTTGGAAACGATATTCGGGTTGCCGATCACCGAGTCGCTCCTGTACAGCTTCCATTACGACAAAGAGATACGGGTGGAATAATTATCACTTTTTTAACAATTAAGACTTGCAAATTTGACAAAAGCCGGATATAATGGTATATGTCGAAGAGATGATATTTTTATGTGCCACCTCAAAAGCGGCACGAAAGGAGAACCCTGTCATGACGCAAAACAAAACGCTCCTCGCTTGGGTTGAGGAAAAAAAGGCGCTGGTCTGTCCGGATCAGGTCGTTTGGATCGACGGCAGTGAAGAACAGCTGGAATCCATTCGCCGGGAGGCGGTAGCGACCGGTGAAATGATCAAACTCAATGAGGAAAAACTGCCCGGATGTTACCTGCACCGCACCAAGCCGAACGACGTTGCACGGGTGGAAGCACGCACATTCATCTGCTCCCGCAAACAAGAGAATGCCGGTCCGACCAACAACTGGTGCGATCCGGATGAAATGTACAAGAAGCTATATGATATTGCACGGGGAAGCTACCGGGGACGCACCATGTACGTCATTCCCTTCTCCATGGGGCCGATCGGTTCCCCTTTGGCAAAGATCGGCGTGGAGATCACCGACTCTAAATATGTCGTGCTGAATATGGCGATCATGACACGCACCGGACAAAAGGTGCTGGATGTGTTGGGAGACAGCAATGATTGGGTGCGGGGCTTCCATGCCTCCTGCGATATTGATCCCGAAAAGCGCTATATTTGCCAATTCCCGGAGGATAATGCTATTATTTCCGTTAATTCCGCCTATGGCGGCAATGTCCTGTTAGGCAAGAAATGTTTTGCCTTACGGATCGCCTCGTATCAAGGCTGGAAAGAGGGATGGATGGCAGAGCATATGCTGATCCTGGGATTACAGAATCCCAAGGGCGAAGTGCGCTATATTGCGGCGGCGTTCCCCTCTGCCTGCGGCAAGACAAACCTTGCCATGCTGATCCCGCCGGAATATCTGCGTAAGAAGGGCTACCGGATCTGGACAGTCGGTGATGATATTTCCTGGATGCGTATCGGAGAGGATGGCAGACTGTATGCCATCAATCCGGAAAACGGATTCTTCGGTGTGGCACCCGGCACTAACGAGCATTCCAACTTCAATGCATTGGAATCCACCAAAAAGAATACGATCTTCACTAATGTCGGGTTGAATTTGGACGACAACACCGTATGGTGGGAAGGTCTGGACAACAATCCGCCTGAAAATGCACTCAACTGGCGGGGCGAACCGTGGGATTATTCCAAATATGACAAGGCGGATAAGGTCGGCACGGCTTGTGCTCATCCCAATTCCCGCTTCACCGCTCCGGCAGTAAACTGCCCCTGCATTTCGGACGAATTCGAAAAGGGCGCCGGTGTCCCCATCTCCGCTATCATCTTCGGCGGTCGCCGTGCCAAATGTGCGCCTCTGGTCTATCAGTCCCGTGATTGGGAGAACGGCGTTTTCATCGGTTCGGCAATGGCGAGCGAAACAACTGCTGCCGCCGCCGGTGCGGTGGGCGTTGTCCGCCGGGATCCCATGGCGATGTTGCCGTTCTGCGGGTATCATATGGGAGACTATTTCCGTCACTGGCTGGAGATGGGCAAGCGGCTGGGTGACAAAGCCCCCAAGATTTTCAACGTCAACTGGTTCCGCACCGATGATGAAGGCAATTTCATTTGGCCGGGCTTCGGAGACAATATGCGGGTGCTCAACTGGATCATCGACCGTTGTGAGGGGAATGCCGACGCAGTTGAGACGGCTATCGGCTACGTTCCGCGCCCTGAGGACATTGATCTGACCGATTTGGACATGGACCGTGCTACATTGGAGAGCATTCTCGATGTGGATAAGGATGTGTGGAGCAAAGAGGCAGCAGAGATCGAGGAACACTACAAGAAGTTCGGCGACAAACTGCCGGATGAATTACGTGCCCAACTGC
>JAZLKY010000235.1:0-2043 GCA_045597885.1 Acutalibacteraceae bacterium
TTTTATCGTTGCCGTGCTATAATGATATTTGGTTTATTGTGTACACAGAATGGACATCATTATGATGATTTTTTCACACTCTGTTTACACTTTTCTATGAAAAAAAAGATAGAATAGTTAAGGCAATACCGCATAATTCTGACGGTGCAGATGCGCTGTCAGGTTTTTCGTCAGAACGTACGAAAAAGGCGCAGGCAGACTGCCGTCTATCAAGTCTTTTTTGTGCGTTATGACGGGAAATATGCAAGCATATGTGCCGTCAAGGCATCAACCGTGAATTATGCGGTGTTGCCTTAAGGTTATTTTGACACGGGAGGGATCGCATTTCATGATCGAAGTAAAGAATCTGACCAAGCGGTATGGAAATCACTGTGCCGTTCACGACATTAGTTTTCATGCTGTTGAGGGTGAAGTTTTAGGTTTCTTAGGGCCGAACGGCGCAGGCAAGTCCACCACCATGAACATCCTGACGGGTTATCTTTCCGCCACCGAGGGGACGGTCACCGTCAACGGGCATGATATTCTGGACGAGCCCAATGAGGCAAAAGCCAATATCGGCTATTTGCCCGAAATCCCGCCGTTGTACCCTGATATGACGGTTCGGGAATATCTCAATTTTATGTACGATCTGAAGAAATGTGCTCTTCCCCGGACAAAGCATATCACCGAGATCTGCCGGGTGCTGAAAATCGAGGATGTGTACGGACGGCTGATCAAGAATCTTTCCAAGGGATACAAACAGCGTGTTGGCATGGCACAGGCGCTGATAGGCAATCCGCCGGTACTGATCCTGGATGAGCCGACCGTGGGACTTGACCCCAATCAGATCATCGAGATACGCTCACTGATCAAAAGTCTTGGCAAACATCATACCGTGATCCTTTCCTCGCATATCCTGCCGGAGGTAGAGGCTGTCTGTGACCGGATCGTCATCATCAACCGGGGAGAGATCGTGGCAAACGATACCGCCGAGAACCTTTCCGCACAGTTTTCAAAAGATCGACGGCTGTTGGTCACGGTTGCCGGACCGGCAAAAGAAAGTGCCGAGCTGATCGCCGGTATCCATGGCGTATTGAAGGTGACCGACATGGCGGAAAAAGAACCCGGTGCTGTCACCTTTGCCCTTGATCTCGAATCGGGAGCAGACATTCGGCGGGAATTGTTTGAGCGGTTGGCACAACGGGATTGGCCGTTGCTTTCCTCCCGCTCCATGGCGATGTCTCTGGAGGATATCTTTATCAATCTGACTGTCCGTCAGAACGGAGGGATGCAATAATGGGGGCAATATTCAGACGGGAGTTCCGTGCTTTCTTTACCAACCCCATCGGGTATGTGGTACTGGCAGTTTTGTTTTGCGTATCCGGCTATTATTTTTACGGTTATAACCTGTACAGTGGATTTACCAACCTCACCGGTGTATACAGTGGACTGTTCACCGTTTCGCTGTTGGTCCTTCCTTTTCTGACCATGCGTCTGTTCAGCGAAGAAAAGCGGCAGAAGACAGACCAGGCACTGCTGACTGCCCCCACTGGGCTGACGGGCATTGTTGTAGGCAAATTTTTGGCTGCCCTGCTGCTGTATGTCATCGCTGTCTCTGTTACACTGATCTATGCGGTGATCATCGCCCTGCGTGTCAGCCCGGACTGGGCGGTACTGATCGGTAACTATCTCGGACTGTTGCTGGTCGGCGGATTGGTGATCGCCATCGGTCTGCTGGTATCCTCACTGACCGAGAGCCAGGTGATCGCCGCCATCGGCACACTGGCAGTGTCTCTGCTGATGATGAGCGTTGACGTGTTTTCATCCGTATTCAGTTCTGTCAAATGGATCTCCAGTGTCACCGACTTTCTTTCCATCAGCACCCGGTACAGCGACTTTACATCCGGGTTGATCAATTATGATAATATCGTGTTCTTCCTGTCAGCGCAGGTACTGTTCATCTTTCTGACGGTACGGGTGCTGGACAGCCGGAGATGGAACTGATTACGAGGAGGAAACGAACATGGAAAACGATAAAGAACTGACATTCGATCCTCTGGATAC